>NZ_DBLXSO010000061.1:0-15813 GCF_057878315.1 Jutongia sp.
GTATTCAGAATAACTCAAATTGAATCGGAAACAGTTTTTAATAGTGTCCCATATGGGTTTACCTTACCTCAGATTGACAGAGAGTGACAATAGGTTGGAGCCCTCCTAAGGGGCAGTTGGGGGTTCGATTCCCTCCGGGAACGCTGAAATATAGGATTTGAGACAATATTTGAGAATGGATGTTGTTTCGGATCCTTTTTCTTTACCGGTGTTTCTTATATTTTTCTTAAAATCCGATGAAGCCATAGCATTCTGACCGCGAAAAATATATCATCAAATTTGTTTCTATGTCATAATTTTTGTATTGTCACAATTTTTCAAATTTTCCTGCATAAGATCCATTGACATGAAAACAATAGAAGAATATAATAAAAGTACGAAAAAACATACGATTTTTTGTACAGAAACGAGGTGTCAAGCATGTTAGCAGTAAAGAGCATGGATGTAAGAGAAAATTTCAAGGCATTATGTGATAAGGTTTTCCGAGGGGAAACATTGATTGTTTCAAGACCTAAAAACGAAAATATAGTGATGATGTCAGAATCTGAATACAATGCGCTTATGAAAGCGAAAAGAAACGCGGAATACCTCGCTATGCTGGATAAATCCATGGCGGAAGCAAAAGCTGGTGGTTTTATCACAAAGACAATTGATGAGTTAGGAGAATACGAATAATGAATGTAGTATTTACTCCGACTGCATGGCAGCAATACACGGACTGACAGAAGGAAGATAAAAAGATTGTAAAACGGATCAACGAGCTTATAAAAAGCATAGACCGCGATGGCTTATTAGAGGGAATCGGTAAGCCTGAACCGTTAAAGCACAGGAAAGTATGTAGCAGACGAATAACGGACGAACACAGACTTACATATAACTTTGACAGCAACAAAAATCTCATAATATATTCTTGTAAATTTCACTATGAAGATTAGCACCGTTCAGGTGCTTTTCTTTATTGTCTGCATTAGTGCTTCTTCACATACAATTTATCATGTTTTTTAACAGAAATCTCCTAATCAATTCCAAGCAGCTCCAGCAGTGCGCTTTCTGCTGCCCCGGGCTCCTTCCGGAAAACATCGATCAACCGCCCGTCCCCGCTTCGATTTTTAAATGCGGGATAGAGGAATCCGCATTCCGGCTCTCCCGGCTCATAATCGTCCTCCAGCGGGCAGAATATTCCGATCAGAAAATCATAAACCTCCTCGGATTCCCATTGGCTTTCCCCGTCCGTTCCTTTCCGCGGGATATCGTAACCGCCGTGAAATACATACACCGCAAAACCGCCGCTTCTCTGGTAATGACGTCCGACCTCCTCGTAAAACATCTCCAGCAGAGCATCGTTTTTCAGCTCACTCTCATTCAGAGCGCAGAGAAGCTTTCGCATGCTGTCATCGGAAAGGCCCCTTGTCCGGTAAGCGTACTCCTTCAGCTGCACATTCGTCTCCGCAAACGGAACTGCCTTCGCCAGCTTCAAATTCTTGTCCCGCTCCGGTGCGGTCAGATTCAGAAAATGCTGATTAAAGGTTCCATCAATAAAACCTTCTTCATCCATATATGCGCCCGCAATGCGGTCAAAGCAGTTTCTTTTGACAGTCATGCGCCTTGTCAGTTCTAACATGTCATCCCGATTGATCATTCCCATTGTCCTAACGTACCTTTCCATTGTCCGGGAGCCGTGAAACAAGCTCCCACAGACTGTATTTTTATGCTATACTCTAAATGTACAGCTTTTGCCGAAGCTGTTAATTTACATAATATATTCCTTTACACATAAACGCAAGCACAAGAAAGGACAAACAACTATGATCGATATGACAAACATTAAAAATATAATCTTCGACATCGGAAGCGTTCTGCTCGAATACCGCTGGGAGGACATGCTGATGGATCACGGTCTTTCCCGCGAGGACGCCATCAAGATCGGCACTGCCATGTTTACAGATCCACTCTGGTCCGGCATGGATCTTTCCTCCACCGGAGAAGAGCAGGCTATCATCGAAAGCTACCACCGGAAATATCCGGAGTACGGCGATACGATCGAGTGGTTCATCAATCACTGCGAATACATGCATGTTCCAAGAGAGGATGTCTGGGAGCGCGTGCATCAGTTGAAGGGGCTTGGCTACACGCTGTATCTGCTGTCCAATTATCCGGAAACAATGTTTCACAAGCACACCGACAATGCTCCGTTTATCGCAGATATGTCCGGTGGCATCATTTCCTTTCAGGTAAAACAGATCAAGCCAAATGCCGAGATCTACCAGTCACTTCTTCGCAAATATGATCTTGTTGCCGATGAATGTCTCTTCTTCGATGACCGCGCCGACAATACAGAAGGCGCCAGAAAGCAGGGGATCCACGCCATCACAGTAACCTCAAGACAATTCCTTGTCGATGAGCTGGACAAAATAATAGCAGCAAAGAACTCCTGATTCTTTGCTGCTCTACATTAACTTACCGATTTCATCAAAAATACAGTGACACTTCTCTTCCTCGAAGCTGACGTTCACATGCATGTGACCGAACATCCACGCCTCGAACTCTGTCGTGTTCTTGATCTGATCCAGATAATCCGTCAGATAATCCTTCTGATAGAAATCCGGGTATCCATCCATCTGCTCCAGAATAGAGGAGCATGGACTGTGCGTGATAATATAATCAACCTTATTGCCATGTGCCGCAAGGTTATCTAAACCCTCCTGCATCTCCTCCTCAGACGGAAGCTCACGCTCCCACCAGGACAGATGGTTGATCCGGAACATCTTACGCATCTTGTACCAGCTCTCGATCCGCTCATCATCCGGCTCCAGCACGCCGTCCGGAATATCATGGCAGCTCGCACCGCCAAACGTAAAGATACTGCGGTCGTCAATATCAAAAACCTGCCCTCTCATCAGATGGATCACGGATGGACGGATAAAGTTCACCTTACCGCCATGCCATTCCTCCACCGGAAGATTGTCCAATATATCATAATTGCTGTGATTACCTGCAACAAACAATGTCGTAAATTTCCTATTCTCCAGCCAGTCGAGATTGCCATTCTCTCTCGGACTGTCATCCCAGATTCCAAAATCACCGCAGATGATCACATAGTCATCCTTTGTCAGCTCTACCCCTTCCGGAAAAACATACTTGTTCAGTCTGCTCTTCCAATCGCCGTGGGTATCGCCCGTTACAAATACCATCTCCATCAGCTCCCAATTTTATTTGCGCGTGCGCACGAAATTTGAGTCATATATTTCATTATACATGTATTCGGGGCAAAATGCTACCAAAAAAATAATTTGGTAAATTTCATCAACTACTTTCACACCGGGAGCCTGATTTTCAGCATTTATGCCGTCTGCACCGTCATCCGCAGCACGTCCGGTCACCTACAGGGAATATTTACCTCTACTCCGTCTGATCCGCCGCCCACACGGCCTTCGGTCCGTGTTCCCCGGTACGGATGCGGACAACGTCCATCAGCTCGTAAACGAAGATCTTACCGTCGCCGTGTTCTCCGGTGTGTGCCGTGCGGCAGATCGCGTCCACCGTGCGCTCCGCCCACTCCTGGCTGGAGACAACAATCTCGAATTTCACCTTCGGAAGAAGGTTGATATCCACATCATAGCCCCGGACCTTCTCCTTATATCCCATCTGCGTACCGCAGCCCATCACCTGAGAGATCGTCATTCCATGCACCTGCAGCTCCTGCAGGGCATCCTTTACATCCTCCATCTTATCTTCGTTAATGATCGCATCTATTTTAATCATGATTCCTACCTCCATTTCAATCAATATGTTTCACTGCACAAATCCAAGCCATTCGCTGTTCACCGCATTAGTCCAGACCGTTAAAGGAAGGATATGCACTCTCTCCATGCTGGCTCTCATCAAGACCCATGCGCTCATCATACTCTGTGACACGAAGCGGTGTGAACAGCTTGACAATGGATGCACAGATCAGTGTTCCGACAATCGCCACGGCGATCGTTGCGACAATACTGATCACCTGCGCCAGAAATAAACGATAATCACCGTAGATCAATCCATCCCAGCGGGCAACACCATTGATCGACTTCTGTGCAAATATTCCGGTTGCGATACCTCCCCAGATACCACCGACGCCATGACATCCAAATGCATCGAGCGCATCATCGTAACCAAAACGCTTCTTTACAACAGACATCATGAAATAGCAGATCGGACTGACGACGATACCAATGATAATTGCAGACCAGAGCGGTACGAAGCCGGCTCCCGGAGTGATCGCCACAAGTCCGAGCACCGCACCGGTACAGGCACCGATCACGGTTGGCTTTCCATCACGGATCATATCGATCGCCATCCAGGAAAGCATTGCACAGGCTGCTGAAGTGTTCGTTGTCATAAAAGCGTGTACGGCAAGACCGTTGGCGCCCAGAGCACTTCCTGCATTAAACCCGAACCATCCAAACCAGAGGATGGAAGCTCCCAGCAGAACAAACGGAATATTGTGTGTGCGGTATGCTGTTTTCTCGTAACCGCGGCGCTTGCCAAGCATCAAAGAAAGCACAAGACCGCTGACACCGGAGCTGATATGTACGACATTGCCGCCGGCGAAATCGACAGAGCCGAGCACCTCTCCGAGAAGTCCTCCCTTGCCCCATACCATATGTGCCATCGGGAAATACACAATCAGAAGCCACAGTGCGATAAATGCGAACAGTGCTTTGAAACGCATTCTTCCTGCCACGGAACCGGTGATCAGTGCCGGCGTAATGATTGCAAACATCATCTGAAATGCTGCAAACAGCAATGCCGGTATTCCGTCTGCATATGCACCCGGCTCCCAGCCTACATTTGCCATACAGAAGCTTTTCAGGTTACCGATCACGCCGCCACAGTTGCCGCTGAAGGAAAGGGAATATCCCACAAGCACCCACATCAGTGAGGCAAGCCCCATAATAAAAAACGAAGAGAGCATCGTGTTCAACACGTTCTTCCGGCGGACAAGTCCACCATAGAAAAATGCAAGCCCCGGCGTCATAAAGAACACAAATGCCGTTGCTATCATCATAAATCCAGTATCTCCAGAATTTAACATATCCGTACCACCTTTCTGTCCATAACCATTCTCCTGCCTTCCAAAAATAACATATCTTCGTATTTGCCTTTTTCAGAAAACAAAAAAGGCGCTTCTATCTTGAAATAGAAGCACCTTCGCTCTTTACGAAAGTCATCATAGCACAATCAAAAATCATTTTCAATAGTTTTTTCAAAATAAACTTGATTTTTCTTGGTACGGTTTCGGCAAAGACTTTTCAAAGCAAAGCGGACGCTTAATTTTAAAAAGCTTATAATCTTAGCATTGTACGTTTTCCATCTCGTTATACGTTGTGACGGTACTCATATGGCAGCACCTTCATTCCGTTGTAGCTTGGACAGTCACGCACCCACTCCAGAGATTCTTTGACGATGGCGGTCTGCTGTGGAATATTGTTTGGCTCACCGGCGTTGGAACCGATCGGCACATGTGGTGCGGTGATACGCGGTGCTCCCTGCTGTCTTGCGATCGGCGGAAGTGCGGCGATGACAACACAGCTCATGCCGGCTTCCTCGCAGCAGCGCGTTACAATGGTTGCGGAGCGGTGACAGGTGCCGCAGCCGCCGGTACAGAGAACGATATCAACACCCTGCTCCTTGAGCTTTCTGGCAATCTCCGGTCCTGTCTCCTCACGGAACTTCTCAACATTTCCGCCGCCTCCCATGAAGGTGTATGTCTCATCTGCCAGCGATCCGATGAATCCGGCGTCGACAAGCTCATGGAGACGGTCGATCGGGAACATTGCATTGACATCCTTGTTGATGTCTGAATTATCAAAGCCTCCGTGTGTTACCATCAGCTGGTCAGACGGCGTATCGAACGGAATGATCCGGTAAGAAAAGTCGCCGGAGGTGTTAAACGGTGTCTGATCCTTTTTGTGGATACCTCCCGCTGTGACAAATGCGACCTTGCACTCGCTGAGCGGTTTCTTAAGCTCGGTAAATACAGGCTTTGGTGTGATCGGTACAAATATTTCTGACTGCATTCCTTCTACTGTCGTTAAATTCATAATTGCCTCCTTATCTGTGCGTTCTCCCGGAATGGATGTCATCCCGCAGGCACTGAATACTGTTATTATTCTTCAATCGTAGCTGTTTGTATCATCGAAACTATTTCTTTAATACTCCAAACATTATTGCTTCCCTGTGCTAGATGGATTCCACCAGGATATCCCGTTTCCCGACAACCTTCATACAGCTAAAATAAAATTCCGTTTCCTGTCCGTTTTTCAGGACAACAGGGGTAAATATCCATCTTCTCGGAACGGCAATACAGCCGAGATCATTCATGATATTTACCTTGACCGCCGTGTCGTTGACCTCCACGATGCGGCCTCCCAGCAGACAGGGTTCGATCTCATGGTCCGTCACCATATCGGAGCTGTCATAATCGTAGGGATTTTCTACAACCTGAATGTAGCTGAAATAAAATTCCATCTCATGACCCGGCTCCAGAGGTTCGGAAGTGATGACCAGACGCTTCGGGATCGTGATGACCCCGAGACGACCGTGCAGATGGACTTTGATCCGGTCATCCTGTACTTCCTTGATGAGTCCTCCCATTTTGATCGGATTGATCATATAATCCATTAGTGTAATGTCCCGTTATCAAGCAATTTTGTTTCCGGAAGTCCTAACAGCTTGTTATTCGCATTGATAACATCGTTGTTCCATTTCTTTGGTGCAGGCTTGATCTCTACACCAGCCATCTTATTCTTCAACATCTGAATTGCACGGGTTGCGACTTCCTTCGTTACACAGGAGCAGCCGGCCACATTATTTTCAAAGCCGCCCTTGTCCATATTCTCCTCAACCATTGCTGAGGCATATTCATTTCCAACAACAAGCTGTCCCTGATAAGCACAGAAGGAAACGCCCACAACAGGGATTCCGCGCTTACCTGCCTGACCGATATGCTGGATAAAATCAATATGGTTATTTCCAAAGCCCTCTGTCGTGATGATGCAGCCGTCAATATCAAGCGCTTCGAGCAGAGATCCGAGCCGTTCGGAAACCCACATCTTCTCATCGTTGACCTGCGGTGAACCGACGCAGACAACGCCGATCAGATCCAGCTCCTGATCTGCCGCAAGTCCTTCTACCAGCGGCTCACGGATGTAATGTCTTGTCATTTCCTTTGTTGCCGGTCCGATACATGTCAATGCATGGATGGAACCGTCACGCACCTGATTCGGCGTCAGCATGATCGGCACGTTGCCGCAGTCTACGTTTTTCTGACCGCCGAGAATACCACACGGCTCTGTCGGGCAGATAACATTGTCATGCATTGCGCCCTGTCCCATGATCTCCTTTACCAGTACGACACGCGGGTTTCCGCTGCGGCGGATGTCCTCGCAGGTCTCCTCACGGATCACTTCACCGTCATATTTCTTCAGCTCATTCCGGATCGCCTGAATAATGTAATCCTGACATTTATGTGCGGCAAACGGACCGGGACGGCTCATACCGGTCTTTCTCTCGATCACGGCATGGCAGCGGATGATAATATCATTTTCATCGGCACAGCCCGGATGACCAAAGTACATTTTCTCATCAAGATATCCCTCGGATGAACCAAACTCATGAACCTGTACGCCATCCTCATCGACACCGGTCAGCATAAATACAACGCCGTCTGCGACCTTGGTAACGCCCTCGCCAAGCTCACCCTCTACCTTGGTTGCAATTGGGCAGACGTCCATGATCGTCTCGGTGTAAACATGACGTTTGTCCGGATAGATCACATCGAGTGCAAGGCTCTTGCAAAGAGGATCCTCCTTGACTGCCTTATCCACGATCGAACCGTCGATCGTAATCTTTCCGTCCTTGATCGAAGTGGTATCTCCAATCTCCACATCGGTGATCTTAATGTGCTTTTTGATCAAGGTGCGGATCACCTTTTTGATGCTCTCGTCAGATGCCGGTGCCTCCGGTGCTTCCACAACAGCGGGTGCTGCCACGCCGCCTCCTACCGGTACGTCCAGCTTAAAGCCCTCCAGGTTTGATGCCTTATCAATTTCAATATGTATCATGCCATTCCCTCCTGTCGTGGTGCGAATAACCGGGGTCTGTGCTGCCTCTGCCGGCTCCGGTGCTGCCGTTGTTTCCGGTTCTGCGGCTGCCTCCTCACAGTCATTCACTTTATCTACTACTTCCTTCGTGATCGGTGTCAGTGCCTCGACATCCGTAAGCAGGGTGCTTCCAATCACCTGCTCGATGCGAAGACCTTCCGGGCTTAAGGTAAGAAGCCCTGCCTCTTCCATGTCATCAAACAATCCCGGATCCTCCAGATCTGCTTCACTGATGACAAGTCCCTTTTCCCTGCGGCAACAAAAGATTGCCGGATCCTTTAAATGCTGCTGTAATGTTTCCTTTGTAATTGACATAGTGCTTCCTCCTTATCTATTTTTGATCTTTCTAATAAGATGAAAATTAACTGCCCGAAGGGCTGCGTCGGTTGAATGATACACCGGAAGCCCAAGCTGCGGCGCACACGACATTACCGTGTTGGAGCAGTCGGTACAATTGCCGATCAGCACCGCCTGTGCGCCGGCCTTCTTTAATGCCATGACCTTCTGCACCTGCCCCGGACATCTGCCCGGATTCTCGCATTTGAGACTGCCCTTCACTTCTTTCGCCTGCTTGCATTTCTCTACTCCCACAACCTCCGAGCCAAGACTGGCTGCAATCTGCTCCATTCTCTCCTGACAGGCACTGCAGGCACATACAAGAACGCCGATCTTTTCCGGTCCCTTCGGAAAACATTCCGTGGCGATCAGTCCGCCGGTTGTCTTGATCACGGGTGCGTCAGGTGTTGTCCGTTTCCCTGTAAACGGTCCTCCCATGATCAGCTCGCCATAGGATTTTCCAAGACCGCCCGCCTTCTCAAACATAGCGGAGACCTTTGTGCCGAGCGGCACATCGAGGAATACCTGAATCAGCTTATCCTGCTCGTTGCCTGCAATCTTTCCCGCCACCGTCATGTCCTTGTCGATAAACGGTTTATGTTCATCCACCGCCTCCTGAATCCGGCAGGCGGTCTCTGCATTGCTAACAATGGCATCCGCCGCCAGCGGAAGGTCGGTTACCTTCAAAAGCTTTCCAAGCACCTCTCTGATAATGGCTCTTTCTTCGCCCATCGGATACATGTCCTCCAGCAGCGTCAACGAAATGTCGGGATCCTGATTGGCTTCCTTCAATGCCTTCACCGCCTCGGTATGTTTCTCCTTGATCGCGATCACTCCCTTTGTGGCATGCACCACATCCATCGCGATCCGAAGCCCCCGCAGGAGCTGTTCGGGCTTTTGCCTGATCCTCTCTATATTATGGGAAAGGATCGGTTCGCATTCCGCCGCATTGATGATCACCGTGCCGCCGTGTTCAAATGGCTTGGAAAGCTTTGCGTAGGTTGGAAATCCGGCTCCACCCAGTCCAACCAGTCCCGCTTCCCGGATCAGCTCTAACGGCTCGCTCCCCTTTAACGGCTCGTAGTCCGCTGTCTGCTCTCCGACAGCTTTAATGAAAATGCTTTGCTCTGTCACCTTCGTGACGACTCCCTTTACACTGGAATACAGGTTTGCTCCCAGAGTGTTTTCCCTCTGAAACGCAACAAGTTGCCCCCGGTTTACGCTGTCGCCATCGACAACCACGGGAACAACTTGCTCTCCAAGATGTTGTTTCAAAGGATATTCATAAATATCTTCCATACGAATATCACCTCTGCTCTATTTCATTTTGCTTGACTTCCTTGCTATGGCACTTAGTATACGGTAGGTCTGACCATAAGTAAAGAAGCAATCCTGCATCCATCCCATAACAAACTGTTATGAGAAGAGCGAAAAACCGGCAGACTGCCATATCACAATCTGCCGGTTTTTCGCATCTTTATTTACGATATTTGTAATGTCTCCTTGATCGTCTGCGCAAATTTTCTCGCCGCCGGCGACAACCCGGAATCCGCACGCGCACCGATTCCAAGCTCTCTGGAAAAATACGGTTCCAGCGGCAGCGCAAGGATCTTGCTTTGCGCCGTGCCAATCACAAGATTCGGAAGAATACTGACGCCGAGATTATTGGATACCATGGAGATAACGGTATGATCATCTGTCGAGGTGTAGCGGATATCCGGCGTGATCCCCGCCTTCTGGATGGCGTTGTGAACATCATAATCCACGCCCTCCGCCGAAATGATAAACGGCCACTTCTCAATCTCCTTCATCGGGATCGCCTCCCTGCCATTGACCGGATAATCCTTTGGCAGAATCGCCATAAGTGCATCCTCGTAAAGCGGCGTCCAGCGCAGAGAACTGGCATGCTTTTTGCTGAGCAGTCCGAGATCCGCCTGACTGTTCTCGACCCACCCGACAATATCATCCGTGCCGCCCTCCAGCAGCTCGATCTCAATGCCCTGATATTTCTGTTTGAACGCAAAGATGACCTGTGGCAGCCAGCTTCTGGAAATACTGGCAAATGTAGCAATACAGAGATGACCGGTTTCAAGTCCGTTAATGTTGCTGACCGTCTGCGTGAGCTGCTCATTAACCGCCAGCAGTTCGCGCACAAGCGGCAGGATCATCTCCGCATTGGAGGTCAGCGTAACCCCCTTCGGCGTGCGCAGAAACAGAGGAAAGCCAAGCTCCCGCTCCATCGCCTTTAACACATGACTGACACCGGGCTGCGTGTAGCCCATACGCTCCCCGCTTTTCGTGAAATTCTTTGTCGCCGCCACGTCAGCAAAAAGAATGTATTTGTTGATGTCCATCCAACCACTCCTTCCCATAATTGACACCACGTTATGAGCATTTTCCTATATCCACAATTTAAAAAACGGGGACATCCTGTGTCCAGGACATCCCCGTTGATATCGTTTCGTGTATCATAACACTATGTTATGGGAGTCGTCAAATGGAAATGATGTAATCACTTTTAATTTGTCCAAAACCCCAATTCAATATTTCGACAGGCAATCTCTTTAAATCTTGGCAACGTAAAATCGATCTTTCCGTATCCCTTATCAATCAGTATGTCTTTCGAAATAAGAATTCTACGATATTCATTGTAAGTATTCTTATTCATTTGTGAAACACGCAATATTTCCCGGGTCGTCAGTTCCTTCGCCTGAAACATTGCCTGTAAAACCTCTTTTTCTTTTTGTGACATATCTTCCCAGATAATATCATAAACATTATTCGTCATCTTTTCATCAAATTGATCAATGACTTCTTTGTAATTTTTCTTTGTCCGAAAACACAGATAACCCAGCACCTGAAACGCATAAGAATAGCCCTTCGTAAATAATGCCATGTCACCGGCTTCCTTATCTGTCAGCTGCAAGTTCTTTTGGTAATCCAACATAATCGAATTTAAGCTTAACTGTTTTAAATCTTTCTTCTCTGCCCGTTTCAAAAAACTGATACGATCATCTTTCTGCAAAGACAAAATATTTTTCTTCAATCCTGCCATTAATATTACAATGTCATAATCTTTTCTTAACCAGATATTAAATGATTGAAAAAAGGCTTTGATATTCTGCGTATTGGAAATCTCATCTATTGTAAATAAAATGCGTTTCTTTTTCTTTGTGATACATTCCAAATATTGTTCGATCTTATGATTTGCACTTTCAATCGACTGCGTCTTTTCCAAAGTGATATCCATCACAGAAACACTGATCTTTAATTCGTCTAAAAGTTTCTTCTGCGACAAATGTTCCAATATCTGTTCAAACATATCAAGATCACTGTTCAAAGAAATAACAATGAAATCTTCCCGCTTCCGAAAATATTTTTCCACAAATGACAGCGCAACTGTTTTCCCGCAGCCACGAAGACCTGTAAGAGCATATGCCCGGATACTTGGTTCTTGTTCCAGATAAGTCTCTATAATTTCATTTAACTCTAATTCACGATCAATATAATTTCCCGGCATTTTCCCAAATACCAGGGAATAAGGATTCTCCATGGACGCCACACTCCTTTATACATTTTTATATACTTCATATCTTTTTATACATTTCTATATACTTCAATATTTATTATATATTTCTATATACTTTATGTCAAACAAAAGAAATGCAAAGTCCGATGAATCATCCCTGTTATTCACGATCAGAAAACTTCTCCTCAAGAGTGTCTAATCGTGATTTACTAAATCGTGATTTGACAGTTGTTATACCCGGATTTATGCGAAAAAGGGAGGGGGAGATAAGTCACTCGCTCTTCCCTCCTTTTTTATTTTTTCAGTGTGAAATGATTTTTATGTTTGTCATTTTTTACTATTCGTAATGTTCCGACATTTCTAAAGAATCATAATTCTTTCCCGGTCCATTGTAATCAACCCACATACTTCCTTCGGACTCATAAAATCCAAGATATTCGTTATATCCATCAGCACTCATTATATAAAACTGATCATAATCCTCACCGGACCAATCCCCTCTGTCCGTACAAATATATACAGGCTGACTTGCAACAAGCTTTCCATTACGAGATATTTCAGCAACTCCAATTTCATCATCTTCCACAGAGGAGTATGCACTAAACGAGATGGTATATCCATTATTTCCAACATAATTCCCCGCATATGACATTGCTTCATAATCATATGTAGAATCTATGTCGTTTGTAACATCCGACTCTGTATCAGTTTTGCTTTCTACTGTATTTTCTGTTGCATCATTACTGTGATCTTCCAAATAACTTTCAAATACTTTACTCAATAATCCCGCCAACATTAACGTTGATTGCGGAACCTCATTGAAAGAAAGATACGTTGCATCAAATGTATCCCCTTCATTATCAAGCGTAAACTGTATCAATGCCTTTACCTCAACTTTTTGATATGTACAAGTGCCTGTAAACTCAACTACATCAATATTATCAGTCGTATAATCAGGTTCACCGTCTCCATCATCATCGGGGCCTTCCTGTGTACCCTTAAAATATTTCCATGTAGGAAGTTCAAAAAAAGCTTCAAACGCTTCACCATAAGTAACTTCCGGATAATTGCTGTTTGTGCCATTCTTTACAGCCAAAACATTTTCATCCTCTGCCTGAACTACATTTGCCACCTGATCTACAACATCATCAACTGTAGCTTTTGCACCGCATGAACATAAACTAAAACACATTGTTCCTGCCAAAATAAAACTAATCATTCTTTTTCTTATAGAAACCTTTTTCATAAGCTCTTCCTCCCCAACATTTTATAATGTATCACCTTTGTCATAGGAAAATGATAACATAAGGTTGTCCTCAAAAAATTGTATTTTTTTCGCGGTACATTCAGATGTTTTGATAATCGGCAAAAAAAGAAAGTATATTCCAACTTTCATTTCTTAAATATTTGCGGTCTGTGCATCGCATTTATTTTTATATATTTCTATACATTTCTATATTTGTTATATATTTCTATATACTTTGTACCAGAAATATTTCCCCATGCTTTCCTTTTTTGCCGCAACCGCAGCCATGTTCACTACATTGGACATAAATGCCATTGCAAGAACCATAATAAATATGATCACGTTCTTGTAATTTCGTATCGGCAACAATATGATGATCGCGATCACCAGAATTGCATTGATGACCAGAACGAGGATCATTCTGGTTTCAAATTTCCGGTAATCTCCCTCCAGTTCTCCCAACACTTTCGCCACATTGTCATCTGCGACTTCTTTGATCTTATCATTTTCCACCCGCTCCCCTGCCAGAATTTCGTTGATACTGATTCCGTAAATGTCTCCGAGCAGGATCATAAATTCGACCGGCGGCATATAATTTCCATCTTGTGTCAAGTAATTGACAACATTTTCTTAATCTTTTTTTTCCTTTCCATTATATCAGCTTTAATCCCTAGTTGCTTCTGTTAGAGATCTTCCATCTTAATTCTATGGTCTTGTCTGCATAGACCACTATCTTATCAAGCAGCGCATCCAGTAACTCATCCGTAATCTCTGCCACTTCTGAATTACCTTCCAAGAACTTTAAGCCATTGTTATCCGATAGCTTTTGACTTTTCTTACCAGCTCATCCTGTTTCCCGATCAGAAAGCTTCTCCTCAAGAGTGTCTAATCGTGATTTACTAAATCGTGATTTGGCAGTTGTTATACCCGAATTTACACGAAAAACAAGAGGGGTAAGGTAAGTCGCTATCTATGAATAAAGCTCTATCAAAATATCAGTCATTACGAAATATTTTTTCATATCTTTTATTTCCCGTTTACCATAAGTTTGTATTACTTTATCTCCAACTTTTAATTTTACTTTTTTCCCCGTGTTAAATAATTTTTTAAATCTGTCATAAGTTTTGTTTTTCTTCGCACTACGCCGTAATTCATACAACTTTACAATAAAATCAAAATCATGCACGCCGGTAACTTTCACTTTCTCCTTTCCAGACACAAAAAGTAAATGCGGATCTTTTTTCCATCCATCCAGACAGTGTATTACCGAAAAAGTTATATTGTCATCCGCCTTGTAAATTTTTATCATCGGAACAAAACCGTCTGTTTTATCATTTAAATAAAACCAACCACCGGCATTCGGATAGATATACATAAAGCGGCTCGAATCAAAATCAAATATATATGACTTCAGCCCCGTACTCTTAAACGCCTTCATTATCTTCATGCTGCCTTTCAGATTTCTGGCATCTGAATGATGTCTTCTCAATTCCGTTATGATCTCGTTGTTATTAGCGTTTTCAATTGGCATTTTCTCTTTCAGCAATACTTCCAGACAATTCTGTAAAATAATTGCGTACGATTTCTGTTTATAACGATTTTTATCAAAATTCTTTTTCCCTTTAAGGAATTCGTCATTAATATACTGGAAAGAATTCGATGATGTTATGGTTGTAAAATATTTTTTATATTTTCCTGTTTGTATCTTTTTCTTTTTTTTAGTTCATTAAATGGTTCCTTTAATTTTTCTGTTTCCTCTGCAACCGTCGAATATGTATATTTTTTCAAATCATTTCTGACTTCATACATAGTATCATAAAAACTGTTTATAACATTCTCCTCTGCAAACACCGGATCCATCGTTGGTTCCGATGTTGCTTCCGATACCTTTTTCCCATTATTCACAGACTGTTTTGTGGAATCCGCACATGCAGACAGACTTAGACAACAAATTAAAACAATTAAAATGAAATATTTTCTTTTCATTATAATTAGCTCCTTACTGTTCACTATTTTTTAATCCTTTTTCTTTGTTATATATAACCATCCCCACTGTCTTATTAAGATCTTATATTTTTCATAAAGTAATTGTACCATATAATCGTCCAAATATGTCTTAATTTTTTCGCAGTGTGTTTGCAGCGCATATCAATCAGCATTCGAGTAGGCGACTAACCATTATTTGATTAGTCGATCTCTCGCACCACCGTGCGTACAGAGATTTACATCTCCATAATGGCTACTGCCATTATCGCTATTTAATTGTTTGCTTCTTCCGTTTCAATTTCTAAACGCTGAAGTATATCTGAAATAATTCCGACATCTTCAATCCGGCTTATTCCAAAACATTTTTTACCTGCGTCTTTAATCGATGCACCAATATGATATGCTGTTTCTTCATCTATAACGAGAAATCTATCGTGAAAAACTCCCGTATAATTCACAGTTAATGTTGGATACTGACTGTTAAAATTTGCAATATCCTGACTTGCCAAACGTGTTCTGCGAACAGTATAAATTGTTACATCTACACCATCTTTCTTTTTTGCAAGAATATT
>NZ_DBLXSO010000062.1:0-14906 GCF_057878315.1 Jutongia sp.
ACTGTTATATATAACTAAAGGGCAAAAAGCTCTGACAAAGAATTTTTTGCCTTTCATTATCATAGAAGAATCTTATTTACAGACTTTTTCTCATAGTCTCTGTCCTAAAAAGCGGACACATCTTTTCTTTTTGGATGATTCAATTTTGGCAAATTCTATCAAAAGTCTTCCCGATAATTTTCGAGAATGTGATTATACATGGAACGCACTGCCGGTGCCATAAACTCCGGATGAAGCGTTGCAAGCCCGATCACGCGCTCTGCATATGGCTGAACCGGATAACAGTCTACCTCATATGGAATATCGCGCATAACCATCTGCGGCATCAGACAGATTCCAAATCCGTTCGCAACCATCGCAATGGTCGACAGATCATCTACCACATGATAATTTGACTGCACATTTAACGAATTTTCTTTAAGGAAGTTCTGGATATCTGCATCAGTTGACTCTCTCTGAGTCACAAACTGATGATTCTGCATCTCCTCGATATCCATAAAATCGGACTCCTTCTGCTTCTGCATTCCTTTCGGCACAATACATAACAGAGGATCTCTCCACAATGGTTCTATCGGAATATCCTTTGCACTGGAGGTTGACAAAAATCCGAGATCAACGACTCCGTTTTTCAGCCAGTAGACCACATCATCATATGTTCCCTGAAATACCTCGATCTCGATATCCGGGTACTTCTTCTGAAAGGAACGCATGATGTCCGGAAGCCAGTTGGTACATACACTCGAGAAGCAGCCAAGCTTCACTTTTCCGCGCTTCAAACCATTAAACTCAGAGACTGCCTGCTGCAGGCTCTCATCGCTGTTTAATACGGCATTCACATAGGGGAGCAAATGCTCCCCGTAATTCGTCAGTGTCACTCCGTTTTTGCTGCGGTTTAGAACGGTAAAGCCAAGTTCTCCCTCCATCGCGGAAATAGCGTGGCTAATAGCTGATGGTGTCAGCCCAAGAATATCCGCTGCCTTGCGGAAACTTCCCTGCTCTGCCACCGTCTTAAATACCTGATATGTCAGAAGTGTCATGATATTCCTCTCTATCTAGCACATTTGTACAACAGATCCTCCCAGCGTCTGTCAACTTCCTCCTGAAACTGTACGATCAGATCTTCGTTTCCCTTCTTGAACAGATGCTTAAATCTGCCCTGTGGACGAAGGAAATCCTCGATCGGCAGCTTCTTCTTCGGCTCATAGGTCAGCTTCCACTTGCCATGATCCACCTCAAACATTGGCCAGTAGCAGGTATCTACTGCCAGCTTACAGATCTTCATGATATCCGGCGTGTCGTATCTCCAGCCTCGCGGACATGGTGTCATGATATTTAAGAAGGAAGGCCCCTCTGTGTAGATTGCCTTGTTGGCTTTACTGTGAAGATCTTTGAAGTCAGCAGTAAATGTTGTCTGACCCACATAAGCCACATCATGATCTGCAATAATGCTTGCCAGATCCTTGCGGTTCTGCATCTTACCATCGGACTGCTTGCCAACCGGTGTTGTCGTTGTATCCGCATACATTGGTGTTGCAGAGGAGCGCTGGATACCGGTATTCATGTAAGCTCCATTGTCATAGCAGACATATACCATATCGTGGCCACGTTCCATTGCTCCTGACAGGGACTGGAAGCCAATGTCATATGTACCACCGTCACCACCGAAGGTAATAAACTTAAATGTTGCATCCTCCGGAAGCTTTCCTCTCTTCTTCAATGCATTGTAAGCTGTCTCCACACCGCTTAAGGTTGCTCCGGCATTTTCAAAGGCATTGTGGATGTAGCTGTCCTCCCATGCCGTGTAAGGATACATGAAGGAGGATACCTCCAGACATCCTGTTGCATTACCGATCACGGCATGATCATCCTCATGCAGCGCACGAAGCACCGCACGGACAGCGATTGTTGCACCGCATCCGGCACACATACGATGTCCCGGTGCCAGACGCTCCGGTTTATTCATTATATTTTTCAAACTGTAATCGCTCATATTTTCCCTCTTTCTGCTGTTTCGTCTTATGATTTACAGATCCGGCTGCGATTAGCGCAGACGGATATACTGGAACTGTTCAATCTCTTTGCCATTGACTACGGCATCCTCCAGCTCCTCAAATACATGAACCGCATCGCTGACGGTAAAATCACGCCCTGCCAGTCCATAAATATAATTGACTGCCTCGATCATCACCTTATGACGGAACAGACCTGCAGTTACCTCACTGCCAAGAGGTCCTCCGTTGCCGTTGTAGCTCTCGCAGCGGTCAAGGATTGCAACTGCCTTGCAGTTCTTTAACGCCTCTGCAATTTCTTTGGCCGGAAACGGACGGAACACACGAAGCTTTAAGACACCGACTTTCTTGCCCTGCTCACGCATTTCATCCACTGCCTGCTTTGCCGTACCTGCGGCAGATCCCATCAACAGCATGATATAATCCGCATCCTCTGTGCGATACTCCTCAAAAAGACCAAAGCCTCTTCCGGAAAGCTCCTTAAACTTCTCTGCCACCTCCAGGATGACCTCCTTAGAATTTTCCAGTGCGATCTCCTGATTCTTCTTGGCTTCCATCGCATAATTGGAAATAGAATACGGTCCGACGGCGATCGGCTTGCCCGGATTGAGAAGATATTCCTCCGGCTCATACTCGCCAACGAAATCCTTGACAAGCTCATCCTCGAGAAGCTCGATATTCTCTACGGCGTGGCTTGTAATAAAACCATCCTGGCAGATCATGATCGGCAGATGTACTCTCTTATCCTCCGCGATCGGATATGCCTGAATGAAGTTATCATATGCTTCCTGATTATTCTCTGCATAGATCTGGATCCAGCCGGTATCTCTTGCGCCCATTCCATCGGAGTGGTCACAGTTGATATTGATCGGTCCGGAAAGTGTTCTGTTGACTAATGTAAGTGCTAACGGCATACGATTTGATGCAGCCAGCAAAAGCTCCTCCCACATCAGCGCCAGACCTGCGGAAGAGGTGGCTGTTAAGCTTCTTGCACCTGCTGCCTCTGCTCCTATCGCAGCACTCATGGAAGAATGCTCACTCTCCACCGGAATAAACTCTGTATCCATCTGTCCATTTGCAATATAGGTTGAAACCATCTGCGGAATCTCTGTAGATGGAGTGATCGGGAATGCCGGCATAACATCCGGATTCACCTGACGGATGGCGTAAGCCACCGCTTCATTACCTGACATACGTTCCTTAATTGCCATTTACGTTGCCCTCCTTCATCTCGATCGCACCAAACGGACAGACTCTCTCACAGATGCCGCATCCCTTGCAGTGGTCGTAATCAAATGCCCCTCGCTTGCTGTCCTTTACCGGAATGCTTCCATCCGGGCAGACCGGCGCACAAAGCAGACACTGCTTACAGAAATCTTCATGAAAGATCGGTGTATTTGTTCTCCATTCACCGGTCTGAAACATCTTGGAGGTTCCACCGGCAAATACCATCAACCCTTCGGTCAGTTCGGTATGCGGAGATTTCTCGTTAATCTTTGTAATATCTGTTCTCATTGTATTCTCCATTTCGTTAATGTTTATGATATCGGCAGTAAAAGACATTCCGCCCTCAACGGATACCACAGACTGCTGTCTGCTTTTGTACCCTGTATCCTGTCATGCTGAAATCTGATTATCTTCCTCGATAGCTGCCTCAACCACGTCATATGCACACTCAAGCGCCTTCATATTGCCCTCGATCACTTCCGGCTTCTTGGCAAACTTGTGCTGGTAAGAGGCTCTCATCTCATGGATGAACTTCTCTCTCGGCATGATGTCACTGACTGCAACGGCTGCTGCAAGCATCGGTGAGTTCGGGAAATTCTTACCGAGTGTCTCTACAGAGATTTTTCGTGCATCGACCGTGTAAACTCTGCCCTCATAGCTGCCCAGCTCGTCCATAACTTCCTCTCTGGACTTCGGTGTGTTGATAATAATGGCACCGGTCTTCTTAAGACCTGCAGTCACGTCAACAGACGCAAGAAGTGTCTCATCAACCACAACCACATAATCCGGATGATATATATTAGAATGAACACGGATCTTGTCAGAGCTGATACGATTATACGCTGTGATCGGCGCTCCCATTCGCTCCGGACCGTACTCCGGGAAACCCTGTACATTCTGTCCTGTCTTGAATGCGACATCTGCCAGCAGAAGCGCTGCTGTCTTTGCTCCCTGACCACCACGGCCATGCCATCTGATCTCAATTCCATTTTTCATGCTGATAACCAAACCTTTCTATCAATTGATAAACTCTCTCAAATCTGCTGCTTCATTGACAAAAATGATGCAACATTAACTATTATATATGGCTCAGGCAAATTGTAAAGCGAAAATGTTTAAATTCATTCACTTTATAAATGAATTTAATTCATCTATTTCTTTAAAACCAATATTTCCGCCACAAATGTACAAAATCAAAATGCAAAAAAGCTATACGAGTTCGGACTGTTTTGTTATAATAGACACAGAAAAATTATATGCCGTCTGCCAGAAAAGACACCGGCTTATGCATTTAAGGAGGTTATATCATGCAGTTTAAAACATTACAGCAGGCGATGATCGCCGCAATGAAGGCAAGAGAGAAAGAACGTAAGGAGGCTATTTCCGTATTGGTATCCGCGGCTAAGAAGCTTGCGATCGATGAGGGATGCCGCGATGACATTCCTGAGGAGTTAGTCGACCGCGCAATCCTTAAGGAAATCAAGAGTGTCAAGGAGCAGATCGACACCTGCCCTGCTGACCGTACCGATCTGAAGGACGAGTATACATTTACCCTCTCCGTCATGGAGGAGTATGCACCAAAGCAATTATCTGAGGATGAGATCCGTGCAATCATCATCGATAAGTTTACCGATGTGATTGCTACCGGCAACAAGGGACAGATCATGAAGGCTGTTATGGGTGAGCTGAAGGGCAAGGCCGACGGCAAGGTGATCAATCAGGTCGTGACAAACCTTTGCAAATAAAAGAATCGGAGGATTATCTATGAATCTACAAACCGCACCAATGGGCTGGAACAGCTGGGACTGCTATGGTGCCGCTGTCACGGAAGATATTGTCCGTGACAACGCAGCCTTTATGGCAGAGCATCTCAAGCAGTACGGCTGGGAATATATTACCGTGGATATCCAGTGGGCAGAACCAACGGCACAGAACCATGAATATCATCCGTTTACAGAGCTTTGCATGGACGAATATTCCCGCCTGATCCCCGCTGTTAACCGTTTTCCTTCTTCTGCAGACGGTAAGGGCTTCGCTCCGCTGGCAGAGTATATTCACTCTCTCGGCTTGAAGTTCGGTATCCACATTATGCGTGGAATTCCACGCCAGGCCGTTCATCAGAACACGCCGATCAAAGGAAGCACACAGACCGCCAGACAGATTGCCAAGACAGACAGCATCTGTCACTGGAATACAGATATGTACGGTGTCAACCCGGATGCCGAGGGTGCCAAAGCATATTACGACAGCCTGTTTGAGCTTTACACTTCCTGGGGTGTTGATTTTATCAAGTGCGATGACATTGCAAGAGAACTTCCTCATGAGGAGTCTGAGCTGATCCTTTTGTCTCAGTCGCTAAAGGATTGTGGCAGAGACATGGTCTTAAGCCTGTCACCGGGACCGGCTCTGATCGAGAAGGCTGAGCTTTATAAGCAGACATCCAACATGTGGCGTATCGCCGATGATTTCTGGGATTCCTGGCCGCAGCTTTATGATATGTTTGACCGTGCAAGACAGTGGTGCATCCACACCGGCCATGGCTGTTATCCGGATGCGGACATGCTGCCGATCGGTCCGATCAAGCAGGACTATGACCCGGCTCTTCGCACCGAGTTTACGCAGGATGAACAGATCACAATGATGTCTCTGTGGAGCATCTTCCGCTCTCCTCTGATCATCGGCGGTGAGATGACCGGATTTGATGATTTCACAATGGGACTGATCACCAACGAGGAGATTCTGAAAATGCACCGCAACGCCCGCCATTCCCACCCGGTATGGCAGAAGCTGATCGACGGCACCGAACACATCCTCTGGACCGCTGTCAGCAGCGAGGGCGGACAGTATGCCGCTATCTTTAATACCGACGAGAAGGACAGTGAGATCCGGATTCCACTGGAGGATCTTGAAATCTACCATCCGGTACGATCCACAGAGCTTTGGAGCGGACAGACCGCCGAGGCAATAGAGACGATCAATGTCTCCTTGAAAAAGCACGGAGCTGCTGTTTTCTATTTAAGTTAAGGAGATATAAGCATTTTCCTTTGCATGTAAGAATAAGAAGCGCGAAACAGTTTGAAATTGTTTCGCGCTTCTTATTCTTACATGCCATTAATATCCGCGGACACCGTCCAGGGAATCGTCATGGTCAATCCATTCCTGCACCATGATCTCTCTGTAATCATCCTGCGTGTCACGGATCACAACCTTTTCAATGCCTGCGTTAATGATCATTTTCTTGCACATCGAGCAGCTGTTGGAGTTTTTCACATAGCGTCCGGTTGCCACCTCGCGCCCGGACAGATAAAGCGTACTCCCGATCATTTTCTCACGCTCCGCACTGATGATCGCATTGGCTTCCGCATGAACGCTGCGGCAAAGCTCATATCGCTCTCCTCTCGGAATCTCCATTTCCTGACGGATACATCTTCCCAGATCACTGCAGTTCTTCCGTCCTCTCGGTGCTCCCACATAACCTGTGGAAATGACCTCGTCATTCTTGACGATCACCGCACCGTAATGACGTCGCAGACAGGTTCCCCTTTTCGATACGACATCTGCCAGATCCAGATAATAATTTGTCTTATCTCTTCTTGCCATATTTACCAAGCCTTTCCCAAAATCTGAAATCTCCCAGCCATATTCAAAGCAAAGCTTCTTACTTGTATCGCCTCAATGCTTTCATTATATCACCCGTTTACCGGTCAACGATCTCAACGATATTACCGTCCGGATCTGCCACACATGCGGTAAACTCGCCCCACTCATTGCCAGCCGGTTCGGTCACATGCTGTGCACCGCAGCCGAGACATTTCTGATATAGACTCTCCACATCTCCGGTCAGAATACGCAGATGGAAATGATTCGTCACACCACCGCCATAACCATAACCACGGCAGGTAAGACGCTCATAATCTCTTCGTCCGACCATCGTAAGCACCATATCATCTTTCTTACAATACGCTCTGCTTCCCTGCTGTTCCATCTCAAAGCCAAGTGCATTACGGTAGAAATCCATCATCCGTCCCATATCCTCTGTCATCAGAATGATTCCTGCTATTTGAGGAGTGTTCTGTGTGTCCGTATTTGTGGACACTACGGCCTGTCCCGATACATTTTGAGCAGCCTTGCTTTCTACGGCTTCTGCGTTTTCCACTGTCTCCTGTGTAGCTTCCGCCTTACCTGCTGCATCCTCCTGCGCATTTTCATTATCTTCACAGGCTGTCACCGGGTTCTCCTGTCCATTCACCGACTCTGTATCTTGATTCGCAACCGTGCCCTCCGGCTGCGTGGACATCTCTGTCTTTGAGACAGGCTGCGCGTTCCACAATCCATCATCTGCCTGCTCCTCCTCTCTCTGTCCAACATATAGTACAGTACCTGTATTGGCAGGCAGCGTCACACAAAGTCTTCCATCCTGAAGTCTGACATTCTCTGCACAACCAAGCAGGTCTGTAACCTTGCCGTCCACCGGCACGCCAAACTCCAGCACTGCCGTATTATCATCACAGTTCAATGCTGTCACCATACAGCTTCCGTCTAACACTCTGCCATATGCAAACTGGCGGTTGGTCAGATGCAGTTCCTGATATGCTCCATCGGTCAGCTCCGGATATTGCTTCTTCATTGCTCCAAGCTTCGCACAAAGTGCCGTCACCGGATTCTTCTCTACGGTGTCCACAAAATCGGACAATTCCAGATACGGACGTAAATTCCAGTCAGAGCCCTGCTCCTTCTTTCCTTCAATACCAAACTCAGATCCATAATAAACAGAGGGAATTCCATACAACGTATAAACCAGAAGTGTTACCAGCTTTAGGTGCTCCTTCTGATTCAGCTTCGTATAAATCCTCTCCACGTCGTGATTGTCCGCAAAGGTATACAGACGGCTGCCACGGCAGATGTCATTTAAACGTCGGATCGTATGAGCGATCTCGAAATAATTGTGATCATTGTGACCGGAATAAAGTCCTTTATGCAGTTCATAATTTGTGACACAATGAAGCGTCTGGTCATTGACCCATCTGCTGTAATCGCCATGGATCACTTCGCCCATCAGCCAGAAATCCTCCTTCATCCGAGCTGTCTCATGACGCATTCCCTTCATGAAATCAAAATCAAGCACATCTGCCGCATCCAGACGGATTCCATCGATATCAAACGTATCGATCCAGAAACGAATCACATCATAAAGATACTGTATTACCGCAGGATTACGCTGATTCAGCTTCACCAGAAGATTGTAGCCACCCCAGTTCTCATAGGAAAAGCCATCATTATACTCATTATTGCCACCAAAATTCACATTACAGAACCAATCACGGTACTGGGAAGTTTCACGGTTCTTCTGCAAATCCTCAAAGGCAAAAAAGCGTCGTCCGACATGATTAAACACACCGTCCACAACGACCTTTACTCCCATATCATGACAATAGTCCACAAAGTCTCTGAAATCCTCATTGGTACCAAGGCGGATGTCCACCTTCTTGTAATCCGTTGTCTCATAACCATGTCCCACCGACTCAAAAAGCGGTCCGATGTAAATTGCCGTAAAGCCCAGATCACAGGCATGCTTTGCCCACTGTTTCAACTGCTCGAAATGGCTCTCTGGGACTCCTGTGTTCTCTTTGCTGCATCCGCAAAGTCCCAACGGATAGATGTGATAAAATACTGCACTGTCATACCATGCCATAATTTTCCTCTTTCTGCGCTCCCTGCGCGCTTTATATTATGTAGTTCATTCTGTCATTAAAATACTACCGGCTGATCGAGACATTTCTGCTCAAACTCTTCTGCCGGAACCGGCCGGGAGAAATAATATCCCTGAATATAATCCGGTTTCAGACCAAGGACACATTTAAAATCCTCCTCCGTCTCCACACCCTCATAGCACACAGTCAGATTCAGAGAATGTGCCAGCTCGGTAAACTGCTTCACCACAAGATAATCATACTTGCTGCGCGTGATATTCCGGATAAAGGACTGATCGATCTTTACCAGATCAAACGTCATATCCTTCACATAGCGAAGATTCGAATAGCCTGTGCCGAAATCATCGATTGCTAACGGGATAGATTCATCCTTAAAGGAACGCAGGACTCTTGCAGCCACGCCGCTCTCAATCTCTCCGCTCTCCGTCACCTCGATCATCAGAACGCTCTTGTCCACATTGAGCGTATCGATCAGAAACAGAATATCCTGCAGTGCATTACTCTTCTTAATCTGCACAAAGGAAAGATTTATATTCATCCGGAACCCCGGCACAACCTTCTGCCACTTCACACACTGCTGTATTGCCGTCCGCGTGATCCAGCGCCCCAGCGGAATAATAAGACCTGTCTCCTCCAGCATCGGAATAAACTGTCCCGGTGACATGAAACCAAACTTCTTGCTACGCCAGCGGATCAGTGCCTCCGCTCCAAGGATCTTTTTCTTTGCAATATTGACCACCGGCTGATAATACAGTTCAAAGCCCTGAAAATCATTTTCAATGTCCTTTCGAAGCTCCTCCTGAACATCCAGCGCATGGACATATTCCTCGTAAACGGCATACGAATATCTCATACAGTTATTCTTGCCGCTGATCTTCGCCTGATGCAATGCAAAGCCAACATACTCGATCAGCTTTCCGACATCCCGGTCCTCCTTATGGAAATAAACACTTCCGGCAGAAATCGTGAAATAGATCATATGACCGCCCTCTGAAAAAATCTGGTCGATCTTATCACGGATTTTCTTGTACAATGCTTTAGCCGGATCCTCTTTCTTCTCATGAAAGATCCCCGGAACAAGGATTGCCATCTCATCTCCGCCCATACGGTATACCTTGCCGGTATCTCCGACACCCTTTTTGATACATTCTGCCATATTCAGCAGAACCTCATTGCCGACCTCACTGCCGCATTTCTCATTGATCTCCTTGAAATTATCGATACCGATCTGCAGCAGATATCCCTCCAGCCGATCCTCCTCTGACATTCTCCGAAGCTGATTCTTCAGGGAATGTTCCCGGTACAGACCGGTCACACCATCAATCTTACTCTTCTTGCCGATATCGGTAATTCTTCCGATCAGAAATTCCGGCTTTCCATCTGCGTCATTGACAACCTGTCCACGGCAGGATATCCATACCGGCTTTCCATTCCTTCCTACCCATCTATATTCCATATCATGTTCTGTTGACCGTCCGGTAATAATATCCTGCAGATTCTGCTCCAGCATCGGATAATCCTGCGGATATACGATACTTTCCAGTGCTTTAAACGCATTCGACATCTCTGTCGCTTCAAACGGAAAAATCTTAGTTGCACTGTCCGAAATCATATACCGGTTGTTCTGCAGATCCAGTACAAACAAATAATCATCCGTGCATTTTCCGAGAACAGAAAACACATGACTGTACATTTGCATTTCATCGCTGACTGTTTTATCTCCCATGACAACACCCGCCTTTCCTCACCGCACAGACATTGCGGTATTTATTTAATTCTTCTTCATAAGTTCATTGGTTCAGAATCGTCCCTGCCATCCAGGCGTAAGCCCTGAACGCTTTATACTCTGCGTCTTGCCCGTATGCTATGATGTCCCACCTTACAATCATACATATTATCATCCGCCTTCTTCATCAGCTCGTCGATATCATCTACATCATGGATCGGCTCCAGGATCACGCCCGTGCTTGCTCCCAGCTCATACGGCTTATTCTCTGCCTTATTCCAGTCATCGATCCACAGTAGCAACCGCTTCTGAAAGCCTGCCACAAAGTCCTCCGGAACCTTTCCTTCATTCCAGAGACAGACTGCGACATACTCGTCTCCGCCAAATCTCGCACAGATTCCATTGTCTCCTGCCGCCTCGACAAGTGCATCTGCTACTGCCCGGATCGCTACATCTCCCTCTCCGTGACCATGTGTATCATTGATGCTCTTGAGATGATCCAGATCCACAGATGCAAGAAAGATATAGCATTTCTTTCCTTTTAACGACTTCATGCGGCTTGCAAGCTCTCCATAAAAGCCCCTGCGGTTGTACAGACCGGTCAGCGAATCCCTGATATACATATCATATAGCTGCGACTGGTTTCTGACAATACCAAGGATCTGAGACATTGCCATCATAAAATCCTTCAGGCGCTCATAATCAAACTCCTTATCACTGCATTCCAGCGATATATAACCATAAACCTCATTCTGCCAGTGCAGCGGAAGATACAAAAGCCTGTCCGTCTTCTCAAGGATCTCCTGCGGGATCATATCAATGCTGTGGCTTTTCACTTTACGGAGCGGAAGTGACATCTTTCCGTCCCTCTGTTCCACCAGAAGAAGAATATCATCCTTCTGGAAGCCCTTCGATATCGGTATATCTGTGTGACGACAGAAGTATTCATTCACAAACACCTGACAGTCCCCGTCTATCATATCCGGTGCACATTCCGGAAAACGCTTCAGAACATCCAGCATAGAATGCCCCTCCGTCATCTCTGTCATCATCTCGAAGATCCGGTCAATGTGAATCTGCTTTGTGTCGATACGTTCATTTAACTCCAGTACATACTGATTCGATGGCTGGAAATGGATCGGTATGCAGCCACAGGATTCTCCCCGCAAAATATGAAATGGCACCAGCACAGACTGTGGTACCGTCTCCGGATCCGTCTCAACACGTTTCACAATATGCATAATCTGCTCTGCAATCTCCTCCTGATCAACACGTCCGGTCGTCAGCCTCGGAATGCAGTATTTGATCAGCTCAATGCCATCAAAACCGGTCACGATCACATCCTCCGGCACATGATAACCGTTCTCCTCCAGCACATCGATTACCGCCAGTGCCATTGTATCATTGGCGCAGATGATCGCATCCGGAAAATCGTCTGTCCTCTCCATCCACTGTTCACAGATACGGCGTGCCGGCTTTCCCCAAAAATCACCATACGCAATATGCTCCTGTACAACCGGCATCCCGTTCTCTTCTAACACCTCAACAAAAGCGTCCAGACGCTCCTCCGAAAAGGCATTGCCCTTATACCCTGCCATAAAATACGGATTATGTCTGTGATGCCCCTCGATCACATGACGCACCAGCCGCTTAAAGCAGGACAGGTAGTCCAGGCGTATGTTGAAGCATTTGTCCAGCTCGTAATCCACCGTGATCACCGGTGTTCCAACCGCTACCGCTTCATCGCGCAGTCTCAGCAACAGCTCCCTGTGCAGAATCGTCTGCCCCATGAGGACCAGTGCCTTCAGATCCTTCATCGGAATATTCTCAAAAATAGATGCCTCACCATTGGAATGCGGTGTCGGGAAATCCATCTTGGCAAAGCAGCCAAACACCATAACCTGATAACCATTTGCTCTGGCGCACTGATATATGGTATGTGTCAGACCAGACACTTCATGATTCTGAAGCTGTGAAACGCAAATGCCTATAATATTTGATTTTCTCGGATTGTTATTCTCATTTTTCATTTCAGCACTCCCTGCCTTTGGTTTTGCTTATCTTTTAGTATATCATAATTCATCATTTATTCCAATGTCTGTGATTCTTCGGACATTACCACATGATACTGATGCACATAATAGCGGAAGCCCAGAATAAAACAGATCACTGCCGCTGTCAGGATATAGATCGCCGTCTTCCGGTAGAAGTCCTCTGCATATACTGCCAGAACACTAAGTCCGATCGAGGTCGCATTAAATATAATATGTGTGATCATCGAGCCGATGATACTTCCTGTCACCCTCACAACCATTCCCAGTAAAATACCAAGAACAAAAGCGTACAAGCCCTGGATCACATTCAGATGGAAAAATCCAAAAAGTGCTGCCTGCATGACATTGGCAACCCAGAACGGAAATGCCGGCTTTAAGCGGTCTAAGATCACGCCGCGAAAGATCAGTTCCTCCGCCACCGGTCCGGCCAGCATAACATACGGCACGGTCAGAATACTCGCTCTGAAATCAAGATTGCCCATCAGCTTCTGATAGGAAACAAACGCATCCGGAAACAACGTTGCCGCCGCACTGACGATCACATTAAATACCATACAGGCACCAAAGCCCAGCGCGATCGCACATGGAATCCTTGCTCCTTTAAAGGCCTTCCGGTAGGAAAACGGCCGCTCCCTCCAGGTCCAGCGGTAATACAGGATGCCGCACCACACGATCGCCCCCACTGCATAGACCAGAGAAATGATCATGGAGTAGTCACCCAGTGACCCCATCAGAAGCTTTGACAGATCTTCTCTCGTCCTTCCCTGCACAAACAGTACATACGCTCCTGTTACGATCATGCAGAGCATAGATGCGACAAACTGCGTCACAAATGCCCCCAGCAATACAAGCAGTGCATGAAACACTGCCGATACACGCAACCGTTTCAGAAGAACCTCTGTCTCCTGTCCCTCCGTTTCTCTTTGTCTGATATCTTTCTGATCCATTCTATAACCTCATTTCTGTCGGTGATGCCACAATACCTTCAAAGCTGCCGCCTCACCGGTAGTTCCCATACTGCGAAAACGGGGCTGCCTTACGGCAACCCCTCTCGTTTATGTATTTTATTTCTTTCTTTGTAAGAATACCGGTATCTTTATCTCGCCGCTTTCTGACGCCGGTCTGCTGTACGCAGGCGCACCCTGTGGAGCCGGTGCCGGCTGCTGAACCGGTGATACAGAAACATTCTTCTGAACAGAGGAAGCAACCTGTCCCTCTCTTGTTGCAAAGTTCGTTTTCGGAGCCACAGCTTTTGCAAAGCTTGGAATTGCTGCCGGTGTCTCTCCGTCCAGTCCTGTCGCAATAACAGTGATCTTAACCTTCTCGGTCATGGTATCATCGATCATCGCACCAAAGATGATGTTACAGTTCTCACCGGTAAGCTCCTCAATATAAGATACGGCTTCATTAGCCTCAAGAAGTGCCACATCACCGGAAATATTGACGATAACATGGGATGCTCCCTCGATCGTTGTCTCAAGAAGAGGGCTGGAAATAGCCTGCTTCACAGCATCCAGACACTTCTCATCTCCCTCACCGGTACCGATACCGATGTGAGCGATGCCCTTGTCCTTCATAACAGTCTGTACATCGGCAAAGTCAAGATTGATCAGTCCAGGCACATTGATCAGGTCAGTGATACCCTGAACACCCTGCTGAAGAACCTCATCTGCCTTCTTAAGTGCATCCTCCATGGAAGTTCTGCGGTCAACGATCTGTAACAGCTTATCATTCGGAATCACGATCAATGTATCAACATGCTCCTTTAAGCGGTCAATGCCTGACTGCGCATTGTTCATACGGGTACGTGCCTCAAATGAGAATGGCTTTGTCACGATACCTACGGTAAGGATTCCCATATCCTTTGCAAGCTGTGCAACAACAGGCGCGGCACCGGTACCGGTGCCGCCTCCCATACCACATGTTACAAATACCATATCTGCACCACGGATAATATCCGTGATCTCATCCTTGTTCTCCTCTGCTGCTGCCTGTCCTACCTCCGGAGAAGCTCCTGCACCGAGTCCTTTTGTCAATTTCTCGCCAATCTGCAGACAATTCGGTGCCTTGCAGTTTAACAGATGCTGCTTATCGGTGTTGACACATACAAACTCAACACCCTGAATACCTTCCTCGATCATGCGATTTACTGCGTTGTTTCCGCCGCCGCCGACACCTA
>NZ_DBLXSO010000063.1:0-14312 GCF_057878315.1 Jutongia sp.
AGTTATCATGAACACAACAGAATGAGTTTATGATATACTTTAAGATCAACAACATTGATACATTCAGAAAAGAGGGATCTTATGTGGCTTTTATATGCCGTCGGCTCTTCCTTTTTTGCCGGCATCACTTCCATACTTGCCAAATGTGGCATCCGTAAAACAGATTCTGACATAGCAACGGCGATCCGCACCTGCGTTGTCTTTTTATTTTCCTGGCTTTTGACAGCTCTGACCGGGGCATACCGTGGCATTGGACAGATTTCCGGACCGACTCTTTTGTTTCTGATCCTGTCCGGCTTAGCCACCGGTGCTTCCTGGCTCTGCTATTTTCACGCCCTGCAGAAGGGCGACATCAATAAAGTCGTTCCGATCGACAAGTCAAGCACGATCTTAACAATTCTACTCGCACTGATCTTCTTCCATGAAGGAATGAGTCTGAAAAAGGGTACAGCCGTTGTCCTGATCGCCATCGGCACATTTCTGATGATCACAAAGAAGGAATCAGACGCAACCGATGCCGACTCCGGGCAGAAAAGCTGGCTGATCTATGCGATATTGTCTGCGGTTTTCGCCAGTCTGACCGCCATCCTTGGTAAGATCGGAATCAGCGGTATCGACTCCAATCTCGGAACAGCGATCCGTACTACCGTTGTACTTTTCATGGCGTGGATCATGGTATTTGCCAAGTCAAAAGCATCGGAGCTTCACGGCATTTCCCGCCGGGAAATGTTTTTCATCTGTCTGTCCGGACTTGCCACCGGTGCATCCTGGCTCTGCTACTACCGTGCTCTCCGGGAGGGACCTGCCAGCGTCATCGTTCCGATCGACAAGCTGAGTCTTCTCGTCACGATCGCATTCTCACGGATTGTCTTCCGCGAAAAACTCACAAAAAAATCAGCAGCCGGTTTGGGGCTGCTGACCTTAGGTACACTTATGATGATATAATGAGTCCTAAAGGACTCATATTAGGAGTTTCTTCGAAACTCCGTCATGCGCAGAAAACGTGCGCAGATATATGATATAATGAGCATCATAAATTACGAAAACTTTCCATACTTCAAATTTGTGTATATCCATAATATTTTTTATTCTGAGAAATTGCATTATGATTTTTGCTTCTGACGTTTAACTACTCTGGGAGATTGTGGTTGGAAATTGACGCAGATCGTTAGGTTTTCTGAAAAATCTTTGCTTTGCAATGTTTCGATGAATACGCATCTGGACGACTTGAGCCTCTCGGGTGGGCTCAGTTATTTCAGCGGGCACACTTCCGCTACACTGCGCTACGCAGCACTACATAGCGCCTTAAAAAACAAGGCTCAAGTAGTGGCGAGCGCAAGTGCCCTTTGAAACACCTGAATCCCACCCTGAGGCGAGTACGGGAAGATGCGTTCATCAAACATCGAAACAGCAAAGCATTTAGATTTTTTGAAAACCGTAGAGCGACAAGACAATTTCCAAACACAATCTCCCAGAGCTTTAAAAAATTTACAAAGCAAAAATCATATTCGAAAATATATGTCATAAAAAATATTATGGACACACTCACATCTGTTGTTGGTATGGAAAGTTTTCGTAAATTATTCGAATGCCTTACGGATACTGTCATAATGAAGGAAGATTCCTTCGTTTCCGTACTTTTCAATCTCCGTAAGATCTGCGATTTCAAAGCCCTTTACTTCTTCCTGCTGAACTTTGACATCGGACTCCTCAAAGTCCATGGTAAACCGGTAAACATCCACGAAGTAATTATCGCCTTCCTTGATGTTCTCCCGGCGATAGGAAAACAAAAGACCGCCCTCTGCCTTTGACACATCAAGTCCGGTTTCTTCGAACACTTCTCTGGCAACAGCATCGGCAGAATCCTCTCCGGCCTGTGCACCGCCTCCCGGAACTTCCCACCAGCCCGGTGCCCATTCCTTATCCATGGCACGCTTTGTGATCAGGAACTTTCCGTCCGGGCGTCTGATCACTCCGAGTACAGACAAATGGTACTCTCCCTCCTTCAGACACCAGTCGTTGCGTTTCATCGTGCGTCCGGTACGCTGTTTATTCTCATCGTATATATCCCAAAATTCCATTATCTTGATTCCTCTGTATTTAATAATCGGTTTAATTTTTTGTCAAATGCTGAGCTTACACGCATTATTTTATGCTTCTTCATTCATCTTCGCCAACTTCGCCGCCTGATCCACCGCAATGATATTATCAAGAAGCTCGGTCAGATCTCCATCAAGGATCTCATTCAGACGATGACTTGTAAACTTAATACGGTGATCGGTCACACGTCCCTGCGGGAAATTGTAGGTACGGATCTTCTCGGAACGATCACCGGTACCAACCTGGCTGCGGCGCTCTGCTGACTGCTCACTCTCCGCCTTCTCCCGCTCCAGATCATAAATTCTGGAACGCAGTACCTTCATCGCCTTGTCCTTATTCTTGAGCTGCGATTTCTCATCCTGACAGGAAACGACAATACCGGTCGGAATATGTGTGATTCGTACCGCAGAGTCTGTCGTATTGACACACTGACCACCGTTTCCGGATGCACGGAATACATCGATCTTACAATCTTTCGGATCAACCTGTACGTCAACCTCTTCTACCTCCGGCATGATCGCTACGGTTGCCGTAGAGGTGTGGATTCTTCCGCCGGACTCGGTGGATGGAATACGCTGTACACGATGTACACCACTCTCATATTTCAGCTTGGAATACGCTCCCAGACCATTTACCATAAATACTATTTCTTTAAATCCACCAATTCCGTTTTCGTTGGCACTCATCACTTCTACCTTCCAGTGATTCGTCTCGGCAAACTTCGAATACATACGGAACAGATCTGCCGCAAAAAGTGCTGCTTCATCTCCTCCGGCACCGCCACGGATCTCCACGATAACATTCTTATCATCATTCGGATCCTTTGGCAGCATCAAGATCTTAAGCTCCTGCTCGCACTTTTCTACCGTTGCACGGCACTCTGACAGCTCTTCCTTGGCAAGCTCACGCATTTCCTCATCATTCTCTTCCTCAAGAAGCTGCAGACTTTCCTCGATGCCGTCCTTTGCCGCACGATATTCCTGATACTTCTCCACGATCGGTGTCAGCTCGCTCTGCTCCTTCATGAGCTGACGATACTTATTCTGGTCATTAATGACATCCGGATCCGTAAGCTGCATATTAATTTCTTCCAGACTCCGCGCCAAATCCTCTAAACGATCAAACATTGTTTTCCTCCTTATCAGTCCAATTTATTGATATCTTCCCATTACTACTCTGTCATTGCCGCACAGATCACGGTCACAATACACATCCGTAAATCCCTGCTCCCGGAATAACTCCATCACAGCCTCCCGCTGATCATATCCGATCTCCACGGCGAGAAGTCCGCCGGACAATAACCGTTCCGGTGCCTGTGCAAGCAGCCTGCGGTAAAGATCAAGTCCATCTGCACCGCCGTCCAATGCCATGCGTGGCTCATGCTCCTGCACCTCCGGCATCAGTTCATCTACCACATCAGATGCAATATACGGCGGATTTGATACGATCACATCATACCTGCCGTTGATCTCATCCAGCATATCACTCCGGTAAAACGAAACGTCCGCTCCAAGCCTCTTTGCATTCTTTCCGGCCTGGATAAGCGCCTTCTCAGAAAGATCCACTGCGTCCATCTGCTCCGGCTTTCCAAGCACGGCTAACGATATCGCAATACAACCGGAACCGGTACACACATCGAGTACCCGTTTCCCCTGTATATGCGGCAACAGCTTCTCCACCAGAAGCTCTGTATCCTGTCTCGGAATCAGCACATCCGGTGACACCTGAAACTCAAGTCCCATAAACTCCTGTGTCCCCGTCAAATGCTGCAGTGGAATATGCTCTGCTCTTTTTCGGAGCATTCCCCGATAATCCGCTTCCAATTCATCCGGCACCGTATCCTGCTGATGCAGAAAAAACTGCGCCCGGTTCATTCCACTGACATGCTCAAGCAAAAGCCATGCATCACATTCCGCATCGACAATTTCTGCCTGAGCCAGAATGTGCTTTCCTTCTTCCAGAAGCTCTCTATAGACCACGCAAACACTCATTCCTTTCCAACCCCCGTCAGACGCCGGCTGCTATTTATCATCGAAGAAACGATCCAGACTCTTCAGCTCGTCCTTATCCTGATCAAGCTGCAGCTTTGGCAGCTCCTGCGTTGCTGCAATTCGTTCTGCCGTCCGCTTTCTCGCCTCCTGATATGCCCGCTCATGAGCAGCCTCTCTTTCCTCCTGCTCCTTGATCTGGCGCATACGCTCTGCCGCACGGTTGCGGTATCTTGCTTCGCGCTCCTCCAGTTCACGGCGCTTCTTGGAACGTGGAAGCTTATCAAAAATACTTTTCTTTTTCGCCGGTCTGCGGTCAGATTTTCTTCTTTCTTTCCGGACAGCCTTTTCTTCCCTGACTGCTGCCTCGGTTTCTTTCTCAGACACTGCCAAGACCTTCTCTTCTTTTGCCACAGTCTTCTTCTCTGTTGCTGAAGTCTTCTCTTCCTTTGCTTCCTCTTCTGCCTTCGGCTTCTTTGCTGTGGAAGCTTTTTCTGCCTTTTCTGTACTTGATTTCTTCTTTGCTACAGAAGTCTTCTCTTCCTTTGCTTCCTCTTCTGCCTCAGACTTCTTTGCTGTGGAAGCTTTCTCTTCCTTCTTGCTTTCCTGCGGTCTGTCAAAGGCTTTCTCATCCTCTGTACTCAGCTCCATGGAAGTCACCGGATCCGGTGCGGCGAAGGACTGCTCGTAATCGGCATCCTGAACATTATCTTCCGGAATGACCTTCTTTTCTTCCCGCTCACGATGCTTCTTATGACGCTTGCGTCTGCTTAATTCCTTCCGGATTCCTGCCTGATAGGCTCTCCAGTCAAATACTGCCTCTACCGATGCGATCGCAACCTCGATCATTCCGTCATCCGGCTCCCTGGTCGTCAGCTTCTGCAGCCACATTCCCGGCTTTCCAAGAAACAGAACCACCGGATTATCCGAATTACCGACAAACTGGATGAATTCAAAGGAAACACCCGCTACAACCGGGATCAGCAGAATACGATACAGCATCCTGAGCCACAGATTGTCAATCCTTATAAACATGAAAAAGATAATACTGACGATCATTACCACAAGCAGAAAACTTGTCCCGCATCGTCTGTGATATCTCGACTGTGTCCGTACATTCTCAACCGTCAGATCAAGTCCGTTCTCCACGCAGTTGATCGTCTTATGTTCTGCGCCATGATACATAAAGGTACGCTTAATATCACTTAGAAATGATATTGCAACCACATACCCGAGAAACAGAAGCATCTTCAATGCAGCCTCGATCACTGTGAGCATTGTCTGCGAATGCACCTTGCCACGAAACAGCTCCGACACGGCAAACGGCAGGATCATAAAAAATCCGATTGCCAGCAAAATAGACAATGTCACGATCAGAACATTCTCCAGAACCTCTCTCCGGTCTGACACCTGCGTCTCTCCCTGCTGCAGGGAACGTTCCTCTTCCTCCTCCAGAAAGCCGGAGGAATACGTCAGCGTCTTAATTCCAAGCACCAACGACTCTATAAATGCGACAACACCTCTGATGATCGGAAGCCGCAGAAAAATATTGCGTTCCCGGATACTTCGTGTGTCCCAGTTTTTAACAGAAATTTCTCCATCGGGCTTTCTGACTGCCACGGCGTATTTGTCGTGGTTGCGCATCATAACGCCCTCGAGCACTGCCTGCCCGCCAATTCCTGATGATTTCATAGTAATTATCCTTCCTCAATAATGCATTCCAACGAAAACTGTTTTTAACACAAATGGTCACAATACCACAAAGGTACTGTGACCATTTGAAAGACCGGAAAACCGGCCAGATATCCCGCTAGTTTGCGTTAATGCCATAACGACGATTGAACTTATCAATCGCACCACGAGCTTTAACAGCCTTCTGCTGTCCGGTGTAGAATGAATGGCACTTAGAGCAGATTTCTACATGGATCTCTTCCTTTGTAGAACCTGTTACAAACTCATTTCCACAGTTGCAGACAACCTTTGCCTGATAATAATTAGGATGAATTCCTTCTCTCATGATGTTAGTAACCTCCTTTCGTTATCCTGACAGGGATAACCTATTACTTACACACAACTTACTCAGTATATCATAGCATAATTTCAAATGCAAGCATTTTTCTCAGACAATTTTCACTTTTTTGACAAGCTGGATCAGTTCCTTATTATCTTTTGTCTTGCGGAACATGGAAATAATATTTTCCACTGCCTCCTCAGACTTGGAACCGCCAAACGCCTTACGGATCAGGAAATTCGCCTCAAGCTCCTCCTGATCTAACAAAAGATCGTCTCTTCGCGTGCTGGATCTCGGCAGATCGATCGCCGGGAAGAGGCGCTTCTCAGAAAGACTTCGATCCAGAACCATTTCCATGTTACCGGTTCCCTTAAACTCCTCAAACACAACATCATCCATCTTACTGCCGGTATCCACCAGTGCTGTTGCAAGCACGGTCAGACTTCCGCCCTCGCGCATATTACGCGCCGCACCAAAGAAACGCTTCGGCATGTAAAGTGCTGCCGGATCAAGACCACCGGATAATGTACGACCGCTTGGCTGAACAGTCAGGTTATACGCTCTCGCCAGACGTGTAATGGAATCCAGAAGAATCATCACATCACCGCCGTGCTCCACCAGACGTTTTGCACGCTCGATCACCATTTCCGATACACGCTTATGATTCTCCGGAAGCTCATCAAAGGTGGAATAGATCACTTCTACATTCTCTCCCTGAATCGATTCCTTGATATCGGTCACCTCCTCCGGACGCTCATCGATCAGAAGAACGATCAGATGCATATTCGGATGATTGTGTGTGACTGATTTTGCTACCTGCTTTAACAGTGTCGTCTTACCGGTCTTCGGCTGGGATACGATCATTCCTCTCTGTCCTTTTCCGATCGGCGAGATCAGATCCATCATTCTCATTGAAATATTACTGTTTCCGGCTCCCGGCACCTCCAGACGGATCCGCTCATTCGGAAAGATCGGGGTAAGATTTTCAAACTTCGCTCTTGCCGCCGTCTCCTCCAGACTAAAGCCATTGACCGTATTCACATAAAGCAGAGCGCTGAACTTCTCATTCTGATTCTTAATTCTTGTATTACCCACAAGAATATCACCGGTGCGCAGGCCAAAACGGCGTATCATTGCAGGAGATACATAAACATCCGCCTCGCCCGGCAGATAATTGTCGCAGCGCACAAAACCATATCCCTCCGGCATTACTTCAAGAATACCTGTCTTTGTCTCGCCACTGTCAAGCTGTGCCAGCTCAGAAAACGGCATCGTCGCTGCATCGCCTCTCATATTTACATGACCGGTATGCTGTGAATCGTCATGAGCCGCATTCCTGTCATGTGTACTGTAGTTTTCCTGATTATTTCCATTCTCATCACGGCTGTAGCGATCCTCACGTCCGTTATTCCTCTCATCACGGCTATAGCGTTCCTCACGTCCGTTACTTCTCTCATCGCGGCTGTAGCGATCCTCACGTCCGTTACCTCTCTCGTCACGGCTGTAGCGATCCTCACGTCCGTTACCTCTCTCGTCACGGCTGTAGCGGTCCTCACGTCCGTTATTCCTCTCGTCACGGCTGTAGCGGTCCTCACGTCCGTTATTCCTCTCGTCACGGTTATAACGGTTATCTCTGCCGGATCCATATCTGCGGTCCTCACGGACGGTATGCATTTCCTGCAGATTCGAGGTATATCCGCCACGGACAACCGGTCTTGGTGCTCTGCTTCCTGCCGCACCTCTGTCCTCATAATCATTCTTTCTTGCCGGACGTCTCTCTGTTCTTCTTCCTGCCGGCTTTGCCGTTGTCTTTGCTGTTCTTTTCCCCTCGGTCGTATCTGATTTCTTCTCTCTTGAACCTTTTGCAGAACTTTTCGCAGTTTTCTCTGCTTCCGGTGTCTCCCCGGATGCCAGAATTTTTTGAATCTCTCCGATCAATTCTTTTTTCTTGAATGTCGTTGCGTTTTTCATGCCAAGCTTTCTGCCGTATAAACGTAACTCCACCAATGACATTTTTTCTAACTCTTCCATGCATTACCTCCATTTGGAATAACTATTTAATTATATATCCTCTGAAATTTAATGAATCTTCAACGAAATAAACTCTGAAATAATCAACGATAGAACAAATGAATTCCGTCTGACAGATCAATTTTCTTAAGTATATACAAAAATCCCCAATCTGTAAATACCCAACCGGATTTTCTTGTTTTCATATATAAAATATGATATGATTGATTTATATGGCTTACGCCAAGAACACGTTTATAGAAAGGTTTGGATTGAATTATGGATCTCAAAGAAAAAGCATTATCGCTTCACAAAGAATGGAACGGAAAAATCACAACAACACCGAAATGTCAGGTAAAATCCAGAGAAGATCTGGCACTTGCATATACTCCGGGCGTTGCTGAACCATGCAAAGTCATTGCCGAGGATAAGGAAGCGGCATATACATACACCATCAAGTCGAACACCGTCGCCGTCGTTTCTGACGGAAGTGCTGTTTTAGGACTGGGTAATATCGGTCCGGAGGCTGCAATGCCTGTTATGGAAGGAAAGGCTGTCCTTTTTAAAGAGTTTGGCGGTGTCAATGCATTTCCGATCTGCCTGGATACCCAGGATACGGATGAGATTGTCCAGACCGTGATCAATATTGCTCCTGCTTTCGGCGGCATCAATCTGGAGGATATCTCCGCACCACGCTGCTTCGAAATTGAGGAGCGTCTCAAGAAAGCATTAAATATTCCTGTCTTTCACGATGACCAGCACGGTACAGCAATCGTTGTTCTTGCCGGCATCATGAACGGACTGAAGGTTGTCAATAAAAAGAAAGAGGACTGCCACGTTGTTGTCAACGGTGCCGGATCTGCCGGAATTGCGATTACCAAGCTGCTGCTTCGTTTCGGTTTCCCGGATGTGGTTATGTGTGATAAGTCCGGTATCCTTTCCAGAGAATCTGCCGATCTTAACTGGATGCAGAAGGACATGATGGAGGTTACCAACCTGACCGGCAAGACAGGTACTCTTGCCGATGCTCTGAAGGGTGCTGATATTTTCGTTGGTGTATCCGCTCCAAATATCGTCACACCGGAGATGGTTGCTTCCATGAACAGGGACGCGATCCTGTTTGCCATGGCGAACCCTGTACCGGAGATCATGCCGGATGTTGCAAAGAAAGCCGGTGCGCGTGTTGTTGGTACCGGTCGCTCCGATTTTCCAAATCAGGTCAACAATGTTGTTGCATTTCCGGGCATCTTCAAGGGTGCTCTCGAGGGACGTGCCAGCCAGATCACTGAGGAAATGAAGCTTGCCGCTTCCTATGCCATTGCAGGACTTGTTGCCGATGAAGATCTAAACGAAGATAATATTCTTCCGGAAGCGTTTGATCCACGCGTTGCCGAGGTTGTATCCCGGGCGATCAAGGATCACATTCACTAAGATGGGCAGACACCGACGAAGTCATTCCCCTGAGGAAGCTGCTTACGAAATGCATTGCAGACAATGGAACGGAAAGCCCTACTACTCTCTGGACTGTTATTTAAAGCAACAGTTTGGAGAAAAGCTGTACAAGATCGCGATTGATGGCGGTATGACCTGTCCCAACCGTGACGGCACAAAGGGAAGGCTCGGCTGCAGCTTCTGCAGCGAAGGAGGTTCCGGTGATTTTGCAGTTTCTCGCAATATTACAGGAGATTGCTTATCTCCTGTTCCGGTTCATGGTACGCACGTTTACTCTGCTCTCACATATCATGCAGGCATTGTGACTCGCCAGATTGATGAGGGGATCCGCCGGCTAAAAGACAGCCGGAAATATTGTGGAAACCGTTATATTGCTTATTTTCAATCCTACAGCAATACCTACGCTCCCATTTCCTATCTGCGTCCTCTCTACGAGGAAGCATTGTCCCATCCTCTTGTTGCCGGCGTATCCATTGCCACACGTCCGGACTGCTTTACACCAGAGACTCATGAACTGCTTGCAACGTGTCATCAGCAAAAGCCGGTCTGGATCGAACTTGGGCTGCAGACAATGCATGAACGCACAGCAAAGCTGATCCGCAGAGGCTATCCGCTCTCCTGCTTTGAGGAGACGGTTCAAAGCCTTAAAGAACATGGTATTCCGGTGATCGTCCATGTCATTCTCGGACTTCCCGGAGAAACACCTGAGGACATGCTGGAAACGATCCGCTACCTGAACACACTTGGGATTAACGGTATCAAATTACAACTGCTTCACATCCTGCAAGGAACAACACTTGCCGATGACTGGCAAAAAGGTCTCATTGACCCATTGACAAAAGACGAATATATTGCTATTCTACTTGATTGTATTGCCCATCTCTCACCGGATATCGTGGTACACCGCATTACAGGGGACGGGCCAAAGGATCTTTTACTGGCTCCGACATGGAGTCTGCACAAGCGCGATATTTTAAATACCATCGCACATCAGATGAAACAAACCCATCTCTATCAGGGATGCCTTATATAAAACGCAAAGGAGGTACCATTATGACACCAGAGTCGCTGCAGCTATATAAGCTGATCATCCTATATTTTCTGAATCAGGCAGACCAGCCTATGCCAAATGCTATTCTCTCTGATTTCATTTTGGAAACGGGATATACCGATTATCTGTCTATTCAGCAGACCTTATCGGAGCTTACGGAGGATGCCATGATCCTCGTGGATCAGACACACGAAAAATCCTACTACACCATTGCGGAGATCGGCAAGGAGACGCTTCGTTTCTTTGGTAATCAGCTTCCTACGGATACCTGCCGCCAGATTGATGAATATCTTGAGAAGAACCGTCTTGCGATCGTGGAGACAACCTCCATCAAGACCGATTACACGATGATCCGTCCGAACGAGTACCTTGCTACCGGCTGCATTTACGAACGTGGCAGCAAGCTTCTTGAAGTTTCACTGAATGTAACCAGCGAAGAGGAGGCAGTTGATGTCTGCCGTCGTTTCAAAGAGAAAAACGAAGATGTGTATGCTCAGATCCTTTCTCTTTTATGTATGGATTAATTTTTTTAAAACAAAACCGGTTCCCAATCATCCGCTGATTGATAAGCTTCCAGACCTCTGGATACCTGCCAATCATCACGAACTTTGGGGAACCGGTATATTTTTGTCCAATTCATGGACATTATTGATTAAAAACTTCTAAATTCTTTATTGACACTTTTAAGTGCAATTTCAAATGATTATTTTACCACAATACGCATAAATTTCTTCTTACCACGCTTGAGAACAATTCCGTCCTCACCGATGCTGTCCTTTGTGATCTGTGCTTTCACGTCAGTAATCTTCTCACCATCCACGGAGACACCGCCCTGCTCAACATTTCTGCGTGCTTCTCCGTTGGAGGACGCCAGACCAGCCTTCACAAGGAGTCTGAGAATACCGATCTCACCATTTTCAAAATCCTCATCGCTAAGCTGAACCTCAGGCATATTGGCAGTATTTCCGCCACCGGCAAACAGTGCTCTCGCGCCTTCCTGTGCCCTCTGTGCCTCTTCCTCACCGTGAACCAGCTTGGTCAGCTCAAATGCCAGGATCTCCTTTGCCTCATTGAGACGGCTTCCCTCCCAGTGATCCATCTCTTCAATCTGCTCTAACGGCAGGAATGTCAGCATACGCAGGCACTTTAACACATCTGCATCTGCCACATTTCTCCAGTACTGGTAGAAATCAAACGGAGACGTCTTGTTCGGATCCAGCCATACCGCACCGGACTGTGTCTTACCCATCTTCTTACCCTCAGAGTTCAAAAGAAGATTAATCGTCATTGCATACGCATCCTTACCAAGCTTACGACGGATCAACTCCGTACCACCTAACATGTTACTCCACTGATCATCACCGCCGAACTGCATATTACAGCCATATTTCCGGAATAATGCATAGAAGTCATAGCTCTGCATGATCATGTAGTTAAACTCCAAAAAGCTCAAACCGCGCTCCATACGCTGCTTGTAACACTCTGCGGTAAGCATACGGTTTACAGAGAAATGTGGTCCTACATCACGAAGAAGCTCCACATAATTCAGATCCAAAAGCCAGTCTGCATTGTTGACCATAAGTGCTTTCCCATCAGAGAAATCAATGAAACGGCTCATCTGCTTCTTAAAGCAGTCAACATTGTGTGCGATCGTCTCCTTTGTCATCATCTGACGCATATCCGTACGGCCGCTCGGATCACCGATCATTGCAGTACCACCACCGATCAATGCGATCGGCTTATTCCCAGCCATCTGTAGACGCTTCATCAGACAGAGTGCCATAAAGTGACCTACATGAAGACTGTCTGCTGTCGGGTCAAAACCAATATAAAAGACAGCCTTTCCGTCATTAACTAATTCCTTGATCTCCTCCTCATCCGTTACCTGAGCGATCAAACCTCTTGCTACTAATTCGTCGTAAGTTGTCATTGTTCTTTTCCTTTCTTTTTGATTCTGTGCATTTTTGCACAAAAAAAGTCCTTTACCGGCAAATGCCGATAAAGGACGATGTAATCGTGTTACCACCTTTATTCCTCCTCACCTCACGATGAGAAGCTCTGCAGGATACCTCTATATCCCTGCACAATAACGGAGTGCAATGCCGTCCGGACCTACTGTAACCTTCAGCCGGCTGCTCTGGGATGTATTCATATCAGGATGCCCCTGCGCCTCTCATCAACCGGCTGCTTTCTGTAGGTTTCCTCTGGTACTACTTCTTCCCTTCCTCGCATTTATATGTGTTGAAGTGTCTCGCGGTTATCAACTCGTGAAATACTCAATTCCAAATATATCATGGTCATCAAATCATGAAATATTCGATTCTAAATCTCTCATGGTTATCAACTCACGAAACTTACAAATCCAAGTATATCATGGAATATATCTGTTGTCAAATTAACTGCGATATCCGTTTGGATTCTTGCTCTGCCATCTCCAGGCATCCTCACACATCTTATCGATGCCATACTGTGCCTCCCAGCCAAGCTCTTCCTTCGCCTTCGTGCAGTCTGCATAACAGATATCAATATCTCCGGGTCTGCGCGGATCTATCACATATGGAAGCTCCTTACCGCAAGCCTTCTCAAAGTTATGAATGATATCCAGTACACTGTATCCAACACCGGTGCCAAGATTGTATGTAACAAGACCCGGATTCTGCTCCAACTTCTCCAACGCCTTAATATGACCCTTAGCAAGATCAACAACGTGGATATAATCACGCACACCGGTACCGTCCGGCGTATTATAATCGTTACCAAATACATGAACACACTCTAACTGTCCTGCTGCAACCTTTGCCACATATGGAAGCAGATTGTTCGGAATGCCATTCGGATCCTCTCCGATCTCACCGCTCTCATGTGCTCCGATTGGATTGAAATAACGAAGCAGTGCAATATTCCAGCTGTCATCCGCCTTATAAATATCACGAAGCATATCCTCGATCATCAGCTTCGTACGTCCATATGGATTGGATACTGACAATGGGAAATCCTCTGTGATCGGCACGGTCTTCGGCAAACCATATACGGTCGCGGAAGAACTGAATACCAGATTCTTAACGCCATATTTTCTCATTGCCTTCAGGAGATTCAATGTTCCTGTAATATTATTATCAAAATATTCCAACGGCTTCTGGCAGGACTCACCCACTGCCTTCAGACCAGCGAAATGGATCACCGCATCAAAGTTCTCTTTCTCAAAAATGTCATAAACCGCCTGTTCATGCATCAGATCTTCCTCATAAAAAGGCACGTTCTTCCCTGTAAGCTTCTCCACACGACGAATGGACTCCTTGCTTGCATTCACCAGATTATCAATGACCACCACATCAAATCCAGCCTCTAAAAGCTCCACGTTCGTATGACTGGCAATAAAACCAGCTCCTCCTGTCACTAAAACCTTCATATCGATGTCCTCCTACTCTTTTCATTGGAATCTAACAGATATAATCACTATACTCTTTTTTCATATTCTTAGCAAGTCAAATCTCCAAAGAAAATAAATTTCAAAATGAATTCTACCCTATTCATTCCTATTCCATCAACACATCTTATTTCTCCTTATATTCCTCATTACTGCGATGACGTACGGTCTGACAATCGAGTAGGAGGCGGTGACTAACCGCCGTCCTCTCACACCACCGTGCGTACCGTTCGGTACACGGCGGTTTCAATAGTTGACGTGCACAGACTGATA
>NZ_DBLXSO010000064.1:0-11859 GCF_057878315.1 Jutongia sp.
ATTCTGGGAGAGAAAAAAGCTGGACTGCGAAAGTAGCTTTTTTCGTGTGACGATGCTATAATAAGCACACAGAAAACTATCTTTTACAACACATGATTTCACGGAGGATAAAACCATGTTCCAATTTACAGATGACTGCCTGATCGGGATCAAGGAGCTGGATGACGAGCACCGCCGTCTGTTCTCATTGATCAATCAGGCTATGGACATACTCAACCATACCGATTCCAACGACCGCTGCACCCAGATCACCCATCTGCTGGAGGAGCTGACGCAGTATGCCGATACCCATTTTGCACATGAGGAGGCTTACATGGAGCAGATCCGCGATCCGGAGCTGATCCGTCAGCGCATGCAGCACTCTCTTTTCCGCGACAAAATCCGCGATTTTTCCTTTGCAGACATCGATGACCCCGGAAAGCAGCAGCAGGTTGTCACCGATCTTTTGAATTTCCTTGCCAAATGGCTGTATCACCATATTCTCGGAAGCGACATCATGATCGGCAAGCTGCCGCCGTTAGAGGAATGGATGATCCGCGACAACCCGTGTGAATTCACAGACGATTATCTGACCGGCATTGAAATAGTTGATTTGGAGCATCAGCAGCTCTTTTGCATCGTGGAGCGCGCCTATCAGCTGGTAAAATCCAACGACGTCATTACGTGCTACGATGAGCTTTTATCTATCATCCACGAACTCACGGATTATACCGTAACCCACTTTGCCGACGAAGAAGCTTACATGGAGAAGATCGGTTATGAGGGGCTTGCCGCACAGAAAAATGCGCACGCTTCTTTCGTCGCCAGACTTGAGAGCATCAACCTGATCGAGCTGGACGAAAATCCGCAAAAATATATGGAGAGCCTGATCGAATTTCTGCTTGGATGGCTGATCAACCATATCCTCTATTCCGACAAAAAGATTCCTGTCCAGGCATAACCGCTGCGGACAGGCACAGACAATATACCGTACACATTTATGCCGTACGCATTTCAAGTTCTTAAACATGCGCTGCGAATCCAGCATACAAAAGGAGCTGTGAATGATATTCACAGCTCCTTTTGTATGCTCTTTTCAATATAATGCCGGCGGCCGGACTTGAACCGGCACGAGGTTGCCCCCGTCAGATTTTGAGTCTGATGCGTCTGCCATTCCGCCACGCCGGCAGTCTTGCGATCGGATCTCTCCGTCTCGCTCACGCACGATTTATCATATCATACCCTCCTTCATATTGCAACCACATTTTTCACTTTTCACACCTCACTCCTCTTCCTGATTTCATTGACAAAAGTTATCATATATGATAACTTTATAGCAGACGATTTTTTACGGAACACCTGTATTTTTCAGGAGAATTGAGGGATTCATGAAGGAACAAAGCCCGCTTACCCCGCGCTATGAGGTCGTGGAACAGCTAAAGAGCGCGCGCAAGGCGCAGAATGTGACGCAGGAGGTGCTCGCAGAGCGCGTAGGCACCAGGAAATCCAATATATCCCGTTTTGAGAGCGGCCGTTACAATCCCAGCCTTGATTTTCTGATTAAGGTTGCCGACAGTCTCGGGAAGCAGATTCAGATCAGGATTCGTTAAGCATGAAGGAGGAGTTTTTATGACAAAAGGAAAGATTTTAGGTGATATTCACCAGATTGACAAAGACGTGGAGCTGTGCCGCACCACCAATGAACGCATCAGCAATCAGGCGGCACAGCTTCTGATTGAGAACCAGATCCCCTTTACCCGGGGCTGGATCAAGGTTCCGTTTTTTCTTCGGGAAAAATACCGCGGTGCACACCAGATCTATGTGATCCGCACGAACCGCAACCGCTACGGGCAGGCAAGACGCACCATCGACCAGCTGGACACTTCTTTCCGGCGCAGACTGATCTTAAGCAACTACTGATCCGTACGCACGCCATCTTCCTGCACTGTTTGCGCCATCAGTTTCTCAAACAGTGCCAGGAACTTTTTTTCCACTTCCCGCATCGGGCACTCCCGGTATTCCGGCAGCACCGTCGCCTGCGGTGCCACATCAAATAATTTTTCTCCCGTGAAATGTTCAAATTCATAATACAGGCAGGTATCATCCATGCGCTTTACAATCTCGCGCTCCCGCTCCGTCGGCGGCGCAATCAGGTATTTTTCATAGATCATCTCCTGAAGCACCTGCTCAATCCTGCGGTATTCGGGCAGACAGCCCTTCACCGGCCTGGTGATATCCGACAGATATGCCTCGCTCGCATCATGCAGCAGACACGCCAGAACCTCCCTGCTGCTGCGCCCTTCGGCCTGCGCCATTGCAGCACAGTCCAGGCTATGCTGCGCAACAGAATAAAATACCGGAAAATGCCCGTTGGCACGTGTCATTAACGACAGCGCATGTGCAATATCCTCGATACAGATTTCTTCCGGTCTGGGGTCTGCCGGTGACATATGTATTCCGGAAAATGTGCGAATCTTCTCTCTCATTCCGTTTCCTCCATGCTCTTCTTTAAAAGGCGGTACAATGCTGCGGTATCCACCGGCTTTGCAATATGTCCGTTCATTCCCGCATTCAACGCCGCACTGATGTCCTCGGTGTATGCATTTGCAGTCATTGCGTAGATCGGTATCTCTCCGGCATCCGGGCGGCTGCTCTTCTGTGCGCGGATCGCTTTCGCCGCTTCATAGCCATTCATTCCCGGCATCTGGACATCCATCAGGACTGCCATATAGGTTCCCGGTGCTGATTCCATATACCGCTCCACTGCTTCCTCACCGTTCCACGCATGATCCACATGCATGTTCACAAGCTCCAGCAGCTCCGTGACAATCTCCGCGTTCATCTCGGTATCTTCCGCAAGAAGAATCCGTCTGCCGCCAAAATCATAAGACTCTGACGCATCTTCTTCTGCTTCACCTTCCCCCGTCTCTTCTGCTTTTTGCTTTTTCTCATCCACTGCGTGTGCCAGCGGCAGGGATACTGTAAAGGTTGTTCCGACACCCTTCTTCGACTGGCAGGAGATCGATCCACCCATCAGTTCCACCAGATTTTTGGCGATAGAAAGTCCGAGTCCGCTTCCGCCGTGATGCTGTGCCGTCTCGGCCTCCTCCTGCTCAAACGGCAGGAACAGCCGCTCCTGCATTTCCTCGCTCATTCCCTCGCCGGTATCCGTCACCACAAATTTATAGAAGAACTGTTCCTGCTGCATTGGCAGTTCGCTGACCGTCACGCGGATACTCCCGCCCTCTGGCGTAAACTTATAGGCGTTGGAAATCAGATTCAGCAATACCTGATTGAGGCGCAGCACATCACCTTGGACCTGCTCCACCTGTACCTCGTCCATCTCCACGGTAAAGGCAATCTTTTTCTGCTCACACTGCGTTCCATATACTGCTGAAATTGAATCCAACACCTCTTTTAAGGAAAACGGTGCCTGCGCAATTTTAATCTTGTTGCTCTCGATCGCAGACATATCAAGTACGTCATTTACAATCGCAAGCAGCACTTTGGATGAGGTATCGATCTTATCCAGACACTCTTCTACCCCTCCCCCTTCATCGCTGCGGTGTCTTGCGATCTCAGTCAGCCCCACAATGGCATTGATCGGCGTACGAATCTCATGGCTCATCCGCGCAAGGAACTGTCCCTTTGCCTCATTGGCGCTGTTGGCCTGTGCCACCGCCACAGCGAGCTGCTCGTTTTTCTCTTCCAGCTTGTGGTAATTTCTGCGTCTCAAAAGTTCAAATGCAACCATCCATGCGACAATCTGCAGCAGAAGGATGCCGATCACGGCTATCGGATAACGGAACTTGTATACCATATCGGAGAGTGTCGGCTCATAGGCGGTTGCCAGCGTGTGATCCACCTTAAACTGGGCAATCTCTTTTTCTGATATCATCCCAATGCACTTGTTCAAAATCTTTATCAGCATGCGGTGTTCCTCGCTGTCCAACCCGACGATTCCCGTATTTTCCTCCATAAAAAAAGTCGGGACAGCAGCAAGTTCCTCATAATAGGGATTTGCCAGATACGGCGTCAGCACGCTGACATTCTGCGCCGCAAAATCTGCTTTTCCGTCCAAAACCATGGCCAGACAGTCTTCTAAGTTCTTCTCCTCACAGATCTCAAACTGTGGTGCATTCATCTGGATATAATGTTCCAGCCCGACATAGCTTGCCGGAATTGCCAGACGGTATGAAACATCGTCCGCATCCACATCATATTCCTGTCCGTTTCTTCCGACCAGTGCGACGTCATCCGTATAAAAGCTGTCCGTCAGAATATAGGGCTCCTTCTGGAAATCAGGATTGTCCGAGAGCACCCCTGCAACCAGACTGTCCGGATACTTGGACAGATAGTCCGCCGTGCGCATTCCCTGCGGCATCATCACATACTGAAATGTCAGACCGCTGCGCTCTGACAGCAGATCCAGAATGTCAACTGTAATACCGTCGACATTTCCTTCCGCGTTCCGGTAGGACAACGGTGCTCTTGAAGCAATAAACGCCACCGTAATCACGCCTGACCCTTGAATGTATTCTGCTTCCTCTCTGGTAAAGACGACCTCTCCCTCCGCCTCCTTCTCCCCGTAATATTTCTGATAGAGATCCGTCTGAAACGAAGCTCCTGCCTCGGCAATCTGACCGAGCGCCTCGTTTACCTCGGCAAGCAGTTCCTTGTTCTGCCTCCCAGTCATAATATAGAACGGATCGGAACCGAAGCGGCAGATGATCTTGTAATCCGTCTTGAGTGCAAGACTTCCCATGGCAACCGCGTCAATCTCGCCGCGATCGAGCGCACCAAAACATGCCTCCTGCGTGTCATAGATGCTCTCCTCGTAGGAAAATCCCTTTTCGGCGGCATAGTCCCTGAATTCCTGATTCTGGAAGCTGTCCCTAAGCATACCTACGCGCATGCCGTTATAGGCGGCATAGTCATTGTAGTAGTAAATATCGTTCTCTTTACTCACGTACAGAACACTCGTCTCCGCCCCGATGGCATAGTCCGAAAAAAGATACTGCTTCTCCCGCTCTTTTGTTCGCTGCGCCTGGCAGATCATATCGATCTCACCGGTCTCAAGTTTTTTTAACTGCTGATCCCAGCTGTCATACTCGAATTCATACTCCCAGCCGGTATATTCTGCAATTTTGCGCAGATATTCCACACCGTAGCCCGTGTAAGTTCCGTCCTTTTCTTCAGTAATAAATCCATCATAATCGATATACCCGACTTTGATCAGATGTCGTTTCTCCTGATCCGCCACTGCCGCCGTCACGCTCAAGGTACTGCACAGCACACAGCAAACAAAGCAAATCAGCGCCGCCACGCGTCTGTATCTTCCGGTCACTCTTGTTCCTCCCTCATACCATGCAGCTGCTCCACAAAGGATACCGCAAATTTCTGCACATCCACGCCTACCGCTTCCTCAAAGCTCTCTCCCGTAACGATCGAGTTGGAGATAATGCGGATTCCCAGAAACGGTATGCCATGCGCCAGGCAAAGCTCTGCCGGAGCTGCGGATTCCATATCTTCTACCGCAGTCTTATACCGCTCTCTTAGCAGTGCGATCCGGTCCAGCTGGTTGTTCCACTCATCCGCCGAGCCGATCACTCCTCTGCCCACATAAACATCCGTCTGTACCTTCATCGCCGCATCCCCAAGCCTCTCATCACACGGGAAATCGAGTACTTTCCTTGTCTGTCCAAGTGTTTTATCGAAAATTTCAATCGGCAGCGGCTCAAAATCACACTCATCGATTCCGGCTCCCTCGGGCGCGTATTTCCGGATCATGGCTCCCATCGGAACCACGCGCTCCCCCACCACGATGTCTCCCCGATGAAACCGCGCATCATGACCTCCGCCAATCCCCAGGTTAATCACCGCCCACAGGCAGAACTGTGTCATGGCAATGGCGGTTGCCGCCGCCGCATTCACCATCCCCTGATAGGTGCGCGAGATAACGACCGGCTCCGCGTGCTTCCCTAGGAATCCCGTATAGAATTTCCAGTTGCCGCAGGTTATCTCCTCCGGTTCGTCAAGCTGCCCGATCAGATATTCTGTCTCCGTGTCCATCGCTCCCTGAATCAGAAGCACCGGCTGTTTTTTGAAATCGTAATTTGGCATGTTTTCCTCATTTCTGTCTTTTCTTCTAGCACATTCTCATTTCTGTTGTATCTACTATACGTTGTTAAACTTCCCGATGTCAAGGGACGTATTTTTTTCTTGACGGATACCGCTTTCTGTTTTAAGGTTTTAGTAGATACAGACAGGAGGATTTTTATATGGAAAAAATTGCTAGCTTTACCATAGACCACATCAAATTACAGCCGGGCATCTATGTGTCCAGAAAGGATCATGTCGGAGCGGAAGTCATCACTACGTTCGATCTTCGCATGACCTCACCGAACGACGAACCGGTCATGAACACGGCGGAAGTGCACACAATCGAGCATCTGGGTGCTACCTTCCTGCGGAATCACAAGGACTTCTCCGATAAGACCGTCTACTTTGGACCAATGGGATGCCGCACCGGCTTCTATCTTCTCCTTGCCGGGGATTACGAGTCGAAGGACATCGTTCCGTTAATGATCGAAATGTTTGAATTTATCCGGGATTTTCAGGGCGATGTACCCGGCGCCGCACCAAAGGACTGTGGAAACTATCTGGATATGAATCTTGGCATGGCGAATTATCTTGCGAATCGTTATCTGGAGAATACCCTGTATCACATTGATGCAGCGCATCTCATCTATCCGGAATAAAAAATCTGATCAAAGAAAAAGGGTGTATCGTCTCAATCTCTCAATAAAGACTTTACACCCTTTGTTTTTTGTAATTTGATTTAAATATCGTCCAGGGATTCTTTGATCTTATCCATGAATCCCTTCTTTTTCTTAGGCTTCTCCTGCTTATCGGAAGAACCTGCCCCATCCTGGGCGCCCGTTCGGTTTAAGGAATCACCCGTCAGCGCATCAAACTGACGTAACGCCTCCTTTGCGTCTGCAGAAAGCCCGGTCGGCGTCTGTACCACCAGATCCACATAGTGGTCGCCGCGAACTGATTTGTTGCGGAGGGACGGCACGCCTTTTCCTTTCAGGCGAATTCTTGTGTTCGTCTGTGTTCCCGGCTTCACTTCATACAGCACGTCACCGTCCACCGTATGAATACGAATCTCGCCGCCCAATGCTGCCTGAGCAAAAGAAATCTGTGCGGTGGAATAAATATTCATATCCTGACGCTGCAGGGTCGGATGTCTCGATACGACAACCTCCACGAGCAGATCGCCTCTCGGTCCGCCGTTGATTCCCGGCTCGCCCTTCTCCCGGATACGGACGCTCTGTCCGTTGTCGATACCTGCCGGAATCGATACCTGAATCTTTTTCTTGCTTGCAATGTATCCGGTACCCCGGCAATCCGGGCACTTGTCTTTGATGATCTTTCCGGATCCACCACAGTCTGGGCAGGTCTGCACATTCTGCACCGTACCAAAGAAAGACTGCTGTGTAAATACAACCTTTCCCTTACCACCGCACTTCGGGCAGGTCTCCGGTGTAGTACCCGGCTTTGCACCTGTTCCATGGCAGGAATGGCACTCATCCTTTAACACCATCTCAATCTCTTTCTCACATCCAAAGATTGCTTCCTCAAATGTGATGCGGACACTGGTTCTTAAGTTGGAGCCCTTCATAGGACCATCATTTGTTCTTCTTCTGGAACCACCACCAAAGAAATCTCCGAAAATGTCTCCAAAAATGTCTCCCATATCCATGCCGGAGAAATCGAATCCGCCCGCTCCACCACCGGTGCCGTCAAACGCTGCATGACCAAACTGGTCATACTGCTTTCTTTTTTCTGCATCGGAAAGCACCGCATAGGCTTCCTGTGCTTCCTTGAACTTTTCTTCACACTCTTTATCCCCAGGGTGCATGTCGGGATGATACTTTTTGGCAAGAGTACGGAATGCTTTCTTGATCTCATCGTCCGATGCGGTCTTGCTTACGCCCAAGACCTCATAATAATCTCTCTTATCCGCCATAACTTTTCCTCTATTCCTCTCTACTGCACACAGGGTTTCCAGATGTCACCATCCAGAAACCCCATGTTTTATACACTGCGTTGAAATATCGTAACACACTCTGGCTTCTTTGTAAATGCCGCAGCTTCTGTCAGATTATACTTCCTTGAAGTCCGCATCTACAACATCGTCGTTTGCAGCGCCTGTGCTTCCTGTGCTTCCTGCACCGCCCATATTGCCCATATCAGGACCTGCGCCTGCTGCACCCTGTGCCGCCTGTGTCTGCTCATACATCTTTGCAAATACCTTCTGTGCACTCTGTGTCAGCTTCTCCTGCAAGGATTTTAACTCTGTCACATCCGCCTCTGTCATCTCTTCTGCATTCTGATGTGCATCCAGGAATGACTTCACTGCATTCATGTCGTTCTCTACTTCCGACTTATCGGCTGCATCCAGGTTTGCGCCAACCTGATCCAGTGCCTGCTGTGTCTGGAATACGAAGGAATCTGCATCATTTCTTGCATCGATTGCTTCTTTTCTCTTCTTATCCTGTGCCTCGTACTCAGCTGCCTCTCTGACTGCCTTATCGATCTCATCATCAGACATATTAGAACCAGCTGTGATTGTAATATGCTGCTCTTTGCCTGTTCCCAGATCCTTTGCGGATACGTTTACAATACCATTTGCATCGATATCGAATGTAACCTCGATCTGCGGTACACCACGACGTGCTGGCGGGATACCATCCAGACGGAACTGGCCAAGGGACTTGTTATCTCTTGCAAACTGTCTCTCACCCTGTACAACGTTGATGTCTACAGCGGTCTGGTTGTCTGCTGCGGTGGAGAAGATCTGGCTCTTCTTGGTCGGGATAGTCGTATTTCTCTCGATCAGTCTTGTTGCAATACCACCCATGGTCTCGATGGACAGTGACAGCGGTGTTACATCCAGAAGTAAGATCTCACCCGCACCGGCATCACCTGCAAGCTTACCACCCTGAATGGAAGCACCGATGGCTACACACTCATCCGGGTTTAAGGATTTGCTCGGCTCTTTGCCTGTGAGCTGTCTTACCTTATCCTGTACAGCCGGGATACGTGTCGATCCACCTACTAACAATACCTGACCCAGATCAGCGTTGGTCAGTCCGGCATCTCTCATTGCATTCTGAACCGGGATTGCGGTCTTCTCTACCAGATCATGTGTCAGTTCGTCGAACTTTGCTCTGGTCAGGTTCATATCAAAATGCTTCGGTCCCTCAGCAGTTGCTGTGATGAACGGAAGGTTGATGTTGGTTGTGGTTGCGGAAGAAAGCTCTTTCTTTGCCTTCTCAGCTGCTTCCTTTAATCTCTGAAGTGCCATCTTATCTGTGGATAAGTCTACGCCCTCTGCCTTCTTGAACTCATCGATCATCCACTGTGTCACTCTGTTATCGAAGTCATCACCGCCAAGGTGTGTATCACCGTTTGTAGAAAGTACCTCGATGACACCATCACCGATCTCGATAATAGATACATCGAATGTACCACCGCCGAGATCGTATACCATGATCTTCTGCTCTTTCTCATTGTCAAGACCGTAAGCAAGTGCTGCTGCTGTCGGCTCGTTGATGATACGCTTTACATCCAGTCCTGCGATCTTACCTGCATCCTTGGTTGCCTGACGCTGTGCGTCGTTGAAGTAAGCCGGAACCGTGATGACTGCTTCTGTTACTTTCTCTCCGAGGTATCCTTCCGCATCTGCCTTTAACTTCTGCAGAATCATTGCGGAAATCTGCTGCGGAGAATACTGTTTGTCATCGATTGCTACCTTGTAATCGGTTCCCATATGTCTCTTAATGGAAGAGATTGTCTTCTCTGCGTTGGTGACTGCCTGACGCTTTGCCGGCTCACCGACGAGTCTCTCACCGGTCTTCGTAAATGCTACGATAGACGGTGTTGTTCTTGCACCTTCCTGGTTGGCGATAACGGTAGGTTTTCCACCTTCCATCACTGCTACACAGCTGTTTGTTGTTCCTAAATCAATTCCGATAATTTTTCCCATGATAGATTCCTCCTCATCATATTCTAAAAACAAATTTGTTACTTTTGCTGCATTTATATTAACGCGGACATCTTACGATGCCGGCACGTCTGACTGATAAAACGGCTGCTATGATACCACTGCAACCATGCTGTGGCGCACAACAGAATCCTTATACATATAACCCTTCTGTAACTCCTGTGCGACCACTCCGGAATCGTACTCCTCGCTTTCCACCTGCATCACTGCATTGTGGAAGTTCGGATCAAATTCCTGACCGACTGCCTCGATCGGCTTTACTCCGCTTGCATCAAGCTCGGTAAGCATCTGTCTGTATACTTTATCCATCCCGACGACAAACGCATCTTCTCGCTGCTCCTCCGGTACTGCTGCCAGTCCTCTCTCAAAATTGTCAATCACTGGAAGGATCTTCTCAATGATACTTTTTGCTCCCATATCGTACATCTGTGTTTTTTCTTTCTCTGTGCGCTTACGGAAGTTGTCGAATTCCGCCATCTGACGTTTTAATTTATCATTCAGTTCCTCGATCTGTTCGTCTTTTTTATCTTTCTTTTTCTTAAAGAATCCCTTCTTCTCATCGGCAGGCGCTTCCTGTCCGTCCTCTGCCTCAGATTCCTCTGTCTCTTCTGCCTGCTCGCCGGATTCAGCTGCTTCTGTTTCAGTCTCTGTCTCCTCCGCCTCGCTTACCTCTTCTGCCTGCTTCTCTGCGGCATCTTTTTCAAGATCCTCTAATACTTCTTCCATCATTTCTTCTTTTTTCTCTGCCATTCCAATCCTCCATCTATGTCTCCCCTTTTGGTCTGTCCAAAATTCCATCGAGAGAATTCTTCAATACCTTCAGGTTATCCATGACTTTCTCATAATCCATTCGCTTCGGTCCTACAATACCGATAGTTCCGCGAATCCCTTCTCCCAATTCATAGGTTGCTGTAACCACGCTGCAGTCCTTCATCGTCTGAATCGGGCTTTCATTTCCTATATAAACCTGAATCCCTGTGCTCTTATCTTCCAACAGGTTCTCAGTGACAAGTGATGCAAGCTGCTGCTTCTCCTCAAATGTGGAGATCAGTTCACTCGCTTTTTCTGTGGAATCACTTAACTCCGGGTATTTGAACAGGTTCGTTGTCCCGCTCGTATAGATCCGGATATCCTCATCCTGTCCCATCGTCTCTGCCACGGTATCCAGCACATCACTGATGATGTCGCTGTGGATTCCCGCCTGCTCCTTCAACTTGGCGATCGTGCCGAGATTGATATCCTGCAAGGCAAGACCGTTGAGATTCGAGTTCAGCAGAATATTTAACTTCAGCATCGTCTCATTGTCGATCGGCTCGGATACTGGAATAATCTTGTTCTTGACCAGATTGCCCTCCGTGACAATCACTGCCAGTATCTGTTCTTCATTCACATTGGAAAGCTGTATGAACTTTACCTTGTTGCGGTGGTAGCTCGGTGCCGACACCATCGTCGCATAGTTGGTATTTGCCGCCAGCATCTTTGCCACCTGCTGAAGAACCTGATCTACTTTTTCCGTGTGTTCAATGACAAACTTCTTCATGTCATCAACTTCACGGTTCTTCTCTTCCATCAGATGATCTACATAAAACCGATACCCCTTATCGGAAGGAATACGTCCTGCGGAAGTATGTGGCTGCAGGATATAACCCAGTTCCTCCAGGTCTGCCATCTCGTTGCGGATAGTCGCAGAACTCAGATTCAGATCTGTATACTTTGAAATGGTTCTCGACCCAACCGGCTCGCCTGTCTCCAGATAATTGCGGATGATCGCATCTAAAATTTTTATTTTACGTTCATCTAATTCC
>NZ_DBLXSO010000065.1:0-10826 GCF_057878315.1 Jutongia sp.
AAAGCAAAGATTTTTCGGAAATCCTACTGATCTGCGTCAATTTTTTAGTCATAGTTCACGGATCAAGTGATTTCTCAGGCAAAATTGATATTTTATTTTCCAGACATAAGAAATATTATGGGCATACATCAATTTGAGGTATGGGCAGTCTTAGTTATATATTTTTTCTCATAAAAGAACGAGTTTCACAATTGAAACTCGTTCCTGAAATAAAATATCAAGTTATTCCGAATGGCGGTTCATAAAGCGTTCCCATGTCTCCACGTCATGTTTTGCCGATACTTTTGCAAGATATGTTCTATCGTTAGCATCCAGATAGATCTCATACTGATACGGAAGTGCTTCATCTCCTGTATCCTTACGCAGGATCTGATACACGGCACCTCCAACCATATCCTCCATCCACGCATCATACTCTTCGGAAAGAAGCACCCGGTCGTCCACACTCTTCGTAAAATTGCCGTCAGCATCATAGAGCTTAAATCCCTCCTCCAGGATCTCATCTACCTGCACATGCTGCAGCTGTAGCGTAAGCTCGTTGGTTCCCATTTTACGAATGTCACGGTTGCAGGAATTGTCCGGCAAGATCGTCACATAGCCAAGCTCCAGATACCAATGTCCTCTCTCTTTGCGTATCGCCTCAACATCGGCATTCTGAAATTCAAAACTGCCCCATTCGTCTACCGTACGATATCCCATGCTTTAAACCACCTTTCTTTTATGATAAATAGTGATGTCATCGGGAACAAATGCTATGCTCCGGAGGATTGCTCCTCTATCGCTATTAGTGATGGAACAGACGGATTCCCGTAAAGCTCATCGCAATACCATGCTTGTTGCAGGCTTCAATGACCTCTCCGTCACGGATAGATCCACCCGGCTGTGCGATATACTTCACGCCGCTTCTGAATGCACGCTCAATATTATCGCTGAATGGGAAGAACGCATCGGAGCCAAGCGTTACATCAGTTGCCTTGGAAAGCCATGCCTCCTTCTCCTCTTTTGTAAATACCGGCGGCTTCTCGGTGAATACTCTCTCCCACTCGCCGTCAGCCAGAACGTCCATATAATCTTCACCGATATAAAGGTCGATCGCATTGTCGCGGTCTGCTCTCTTCATACCATCCTTGAACGGAAGGGAAAGCACCTGCGGAGACTGCCTTAACAGCCAGTTATCTGCCTTGCTTCCGGCAAGTCTTGTACAGTGGATTCTGGACTGCTGTCCTGCTCCGATACCGATTGCCTGTCCATCCTTAACAAAACATACGGAGTTTGACTGTGTATACTTCAGGGTGATCATTGCGATTGCCATATCAATCTTTGCAGAATCCGGAATCTCCTTATTCTCGGTAACCACATTGCTGAAGAAATCCTTGTCGATGTTTAATTCATTTCTTCCCTGCTCGAAGGTAATGCCGAATACTTCCTTATGCTCGATCGGATCCGGCTCATAGTTCTCATCAATCTTGATGATCGCATAATTGCCCTTTTTCTTTTCTTTAAGGAGTTCCAGAGCCTCCGGCTCATACCCCGGTGCAATGATACCATCGGAAAACTCTCTCTTGATCATCTTTGCCGTGCAGACATCACATACATCAGACAGTGCGATGAAATCACCGTAGGATGACATTCTGTCCGCGCCTCTTGCTCTTGCATATGCTGCCGCAAGCGGTGTCAGCTCACCAAGATCATCAACCCAGTAAATCTTTGCAAGAACATCAGAAAGAGGAAGACCGACTGCTGCACCGGCAGGAGATACATGCTTAAAGGAAGTCGCTGCCGGAAGTCCGGTTGCCTTTTTCAGCTCGCGGACAAGCTGCCAGCCGTTAAATGCGTCAAGAAAATTGATATATCCGGGCTTACCGTTGAGCACCTCAATCGGAAGCTCGCCATCCTTCATATAGATTTTTGATGGTTTCTGATTCGGGTTACATCCATATTTTAATTCTAATTCTTTCATCGTATTGTTCCTTTCTGACTATTTATTCTTGTTGACAATGCATGAAGCCGCCTCGCCTGTGGCGATATCAATATAACGTACAAATAATGACACCTTGTTGTCCTCATTCAGACTGTTCCAGAGCATATCCGTAAACTCGTTCATGTCGTCATACATCTCTACGAGCTTTGGCTCACCCTCAAAGCTTGGGAGCGGATTGCCGTCTCCCATATAAGTATGAATGAAATGTCCCTCTCCCGCAACCGGGTCGCTGTAGGCAAAGGTATAGCGGCAGCATGCATCCGGGTTACCATTGTTGCTTTTCAAGATAGACATTGCGTAATTGTAGGAATCGTTCTCCACATGCATGATACCTGAGATACGTGGTGTGTAGTTTGGTGCATCCGGCTCAAACTCTCTTGTACGCAGTGCCTGCTCAAATGTCTGCTGCTTGTCCATCAGCTCATAGATCGTATCGGTCTGGTCACCGTTCGTCACGATCGTTTTATTGCCAAGCACACGAACCGGTGCATAAATGATCAGACTTGGATCACTCAGCTTGGATGGATCAAATGCCTGTGTACGGATTCCATCGCCGTCCTCCACGAAAACACGGTTTCTGCTGTTCTCACTTCTTCCCATAATAAAGTAAGCGGTAACGGCATACTTTCCGTTCGGAGTCTTTCCGATAACGATTCCTCTGCCAGGGTAAGCATTTCCTGTCAGTTCCTGTTTCAATGATAACTTCTGCATAGCATGCTCCTTTCTAAAATCCGGTATTACTTTTATAAATATAATGCAAAAAACCGTCTGAACAACCCCAATGCGGCTGCCCAGACGGTCGGCTTTTCATATTCCTCATGCTTCCCACAGGTACTCCTGCTGATTCCGTCAGTCACATGAAGCTCTCTTTCTATACAAGAATAACTGATTCTGACCAATTTGGCAAGCGAAATCTTTTGATTCGTCTGCAAATATTTTATTATTCGGCAGAACCCGGCTTCGCATTGTCCTCCATTGCCGTGATCACCCACGCACCATCTCTCTTTTCACAGGTATAACAATAACTTTGTCTGACAATCTTTTCCGATGCATCTGCATAAAATACTTTTATTTGTTCCTTTGAATTGATCTGTATCGTAAGATCATTCGTGATCCTGACCAAATCAACCTCACACTGCTTCGCTTTCTCGCGAATCCCCCGCTTGTGATAATTCAGCGCAAGTGCTTTCTGCTGCCGGTAAACCTCGCTGTCCTCTGCCAGCACCTGCTTTAACCGACCTGTCTTACCGCTGTTGATCGCACTTGTAAACGTCTCCACATAGCGTTCAAACAGCTTCTCGCATTGTCTGGCATCCTCGTCCGTCATCAGACGCTGTGCTGCGTTCGTATTCATGCCCTGCGCGGACACCTGCACCAGAAAGCTTCCCCCTGCCGCTGTATTAAAAAGCGGTCCTGCTTTCGGTGCATTGCCGGAAAATTCCGACAAACGCTGCATCCATACCGGATTGGCAAATATACCTGCATCTGCCGGCTGCAGCTGCGCAGCACTGACACAATTCGAAACGGCTGATGCATCACTTTCCCCACGACCGGATGCCGCCATGCCAATTCCTGTGCTGCAGGTCAAAAGCACTGACACGCATACCGTCACTACCACCGGAATCATAATCCACCTTGAGACGCGTGCCGGATTACTGATTGCAAGAATCCTGCGCTGCATCTCTCTTCCCTTACGGCTCATCGGCATAAATGAATATCGGAAATCGCTCCAGTGTCTCTCCCCGGCGATCTGTATCAGAAGAGAACCATACTCAAAGCGTTTTTCCTCCCCAAGACGTCTTATCACAGCCTCATCACAGAACAGTTCTGCATCCTTTTTGGAGCAGCCTGCCGCAATCCATACAAACGGATGAAACCAGTATACGGACACTAACGCGATCCGAAGCATCGCCCAGATATAGTCTCTGTGCAGATAGTGCACATACTCATGCGTGATCATCTGCTCCACTGCTGCTTTCTCTTCCCCCAAAAGCGACTTCGGCAGATAGATCACCGGATGAAAAACGCCATACAGACACGGTGTTTTCAGGACCTCTGTCGAATACACCTGCACACGTCCACACCGCTTCACAAATGCTCTGTTCCTCACCAGCCGGTGTATCAGACTTACATTGGACCATACAAAGAAGCAAAGGATCATGCCGAAAATACTGAGCCAGCCAATCCCAAGAACACGTTTCCATGGCACATGTACCGTCCATGCCATCCACGCTCCCCGTACAGGTTTCCCCGGCTGCACGGAAGCACTTTGCCCGCTTGTGCTTTGCTGATCGTTATGTACCGTCTGAGTCTGTCCGGCAGTCGTTGCATTCCGATAGGAGGACACGGTCACTGTCCCCGCCGGCGGATCCTTTAATAACACATTCTGCTCTGCCGTCCCCCGTTCATTTCGGCTGTCTGTGCGCCCCTGCTGCCAGCTTGTGACAGCACCGGATACCATATTCCCGATTCCAAACGGTGTCCGTATCACATTGACCGGAACAAGAAACCGCAGTGCCACAACAAACCAGAGAGCATATATCATGCCATAACGAATCTTTCCCATGAAAGCTTTTCGAATCCCAAGGATCATCAATACCAGTATTGACGATTCTAACATCCATAAACAAAAGCCTGTCATTCTCTCGCCTTTATCCTTTCCTCTTTGTCTTCTGCGTCTTTGTCTGCGCTGCCTTTAAAATCTCCTGCAGCTCCAGAATGTCCTCCTGCGACAAATCATTCTGTCGGACAAGCGCACTCATCATCATCCCGACGCTGCCATCGTAGATGCGCTGCAGAAAATCTCTCGTCTCCTGAACAACAACGTCCTGCTTTTTTACCTTCGGGAAGAAATATTTGGTCTTGCCATTCTCCTCGTAGCCGATCAAATCCTTCTCTGTCATGCGGCGCACCATCGTTGCACTTGTGCTCTTGCTCCAGCCTGCGCTCTCCTTTAAAAGGGGAACAAGCTGCATCAACGACAGATGACTTTTCTCCCAGAGGCAGTTCATCACATACCACTCACTGTTTGTTACCTTTATCTCTTCTTTCACCGGAAACCTCCAAATCTTTTATGTCGTTCTACATTGTCGACCATATTGTAACCCTTTCAGTTTATAATGTCAACCATTAAAATACTAAGACTTCCCATACCTCAAATTGATGTATGCCCATAATATTTCTTATGTCCGGAAAATAAAATATCGATTTTGCCTGAGAAATCAATTGATCCGTGAACTATGACTAAAAAATTGACGCAGATCAGTAGGATTTCCGAAAAATCTTTGCTTTGCAATGCTTTGATAAATACGCATCCGCACGACTGAGCCCCATAGGTGGGCTCAGCTATTTCGGACGGCACGCTCCCGCTACCACTGCACCACGCAGCGGTACATAACGCCCCGGATGTTCGATGGCGTATCTATATCATTTGCAAAATCCGGGGCGTAAGTACCGGCGGGTGCAAGTGCCTTTCGAAACAACTGATTCCCACCTCGGGGCGAGTACGGTAGGATGCGTTGATCGAAAATCAAAGCAGCAAAGCAATCAGATTTTTCGAAATCCGTAAGTGACAAGACAATTTTTTAGTCATAGCTCACGGATTTTTAACATATTGGCAGGCAAAATATGATTTCTAAATAACCGGGCATAAGAAATATTATGGGCGAATTTCCGTCCTTGGTATGGGAAGTCTTAATAAAATATTTTCAAAATACGGTTGACATTTTAAACCAAGGGTTGTATATTTGGGTTTACAAAGTAAATCAACGGGAGGTTCATTCACAATGACGACAACAAATCAAGTACAGACAATGCATCTTCCAAAGCGGAAGGGATTAGATATATTAAAGGGGATTTCGATCATCGGTATCTTTTTGTACCATCTGATCCCCTCCATTTTCCCGGGTGGCTTTCTCGGAGTCCCCCTGTTCTTTGTATTGTCCGGTTATCTGATGTTTATGACAAGCACCTCTTATCTGAACACCGAGACCTTTCCTGTCATGGACTATTACAAAAAGCGGATCAGACGTATCATACCGCCTCTTTTCATCATGGTCATGCTGGTCTGTTGCGCGATGACGCTGATGAAAAGCCGGCAGATGATCGGCATCCGGGAACAGATTTTAAGCATCTTTCTCGGCTACAATAACTGGTGGCAGATTGAGCAGGATGCCTCTTATTTTTCACACCTGACAAACGCCTCTCCGTTTACCCATCTCTGGTTTCTCGGGGTTGAGATGCAATTTTATCTGCTCTGGCCGCTTTTGTTCTTTTTATATAAGAAGCTGTGCAGGCATGCCGGTGCGAAACACGCCTGTTTCCTTTTTGCATTGCTTGCAATCCTTTCGTTTGCCGCAATGCTTATGCTCTATCATCCGGGCAAGGATCCGTCCAGAGTTTACTACGGCACAGACACTATGGGCTTTTCCTTATTTCTCGGAATGTTCCTCGGTGCACTGCGGTACAGCTTTCCAAAGCTTCGTACGTCGAAACCGGCACAATGCGAGGTTCCCATTCTTGCCGGTATGCTTGCCGTTATTTTCCTATTATTCCTGCTGGTATCCGGAAATACACCGCTTCTCTATCTCGGCGGCATGTTTCTGATCAGCATTTTCTTTGCCTTTGTGATCCTCTTTTTTGAGAATCACAAAGCCCTGTTTCATGATCTGCCGCTTTCTGCACAGACAGCATGGCTTGGCAAATACAGCTACTATATTTACCTGTGGCACTATCCGGTCATCGTGCTGATCCTGACCGGACTGCACAACTGACAATCATCTTATTACAAAACGTACTATCATCTTAATGAAAAGGAGACATACTATCATGAAAAAACAGACAAAAACATCAATGAAATATTTTCGCTCTTTTGGAATCGCCCTGTTAGTGATCGGCATCAGCATCGGCGCCTACGGAATCTTCCGTGCGCCATCCTCCGATGCATCCCAGTTAGAAAACGAGCTCATGCAGAATGAACGGGAGCTCGAGAAGGAAGAGGCGACTCCTGCCTATGCTGCCGCAAAGACACCTGCCGCCACCAAAAAGCAGACTGCCGCTCCACGGGTTCCTGATATTCATGAATCCTCCATCACAGTAATCGGCGATTCCGTTTTCCTCGGTGCCGCTCCTTCCTTTAAGAAGCTTTACAAAAATGCCGTCATCGACGCAAAGGTATCCCGCCAGGTCGTACAGGCACTCGACACCGCCAAAAAGCTTCAGAAAAAGGGACGGCTCGGCGATACCGTGATCATCGCACTCGGCACCAACGGAAACTTTAACTCAGCTACCGGTCAGAAGCTGATCGATTACCTCGGGCCGGACCGTACGATCTACTGGATCGATGCTTACGGACGCGACCTCCCGGTTCAAAAGGATGTCAATCAGACTATCCGAAGAGTCGCCGCAGCCAATCAAAACGTCCATGTGATCGCCTGGTCTAAGGAAGGCGGAAAGCATCCGGACTGGTTCTATCAGGACGGCATTCACTTAAACATTACCGGTCAGAAGAAATTTGCCCGCTTCATCAAAAAAAATCTGATCACCGAATAAGATTTCCGTATAAACCGCTTATCAGAAAAACAACTTCTTTTTGCGGCACAGATACAGCGACAGCGCAACAATGCAAAGGCTCAGCAGGACGACTGCCGGATAACCGTATTTCCAGGACAGCTCAGGCATCCTGCGAAAGTTCATACCGTACCAGCCGGCGATCAGCGTAAGCGGCAGACAGATCGTTGTCACGATCGTTAAGGTCTTCATGATCTTATTCTGTCTGATCTCTATCTGTGCCTGATACACCTCGCGCACCTGAGTGGAATATTCCCGCAGCATGATCGCCTCCTGATGAAGTCTTCCGGTCTTTTCCCGAAGCAGGCGCAATGCACGTAGATCTTCCTCTGAAAATGCGCCATAATCATTTTTCATCAGGATATCTGCCATGTCCTGCAACTGCAGATAATAATGTGCATACTTGAGGATCTCCTTTCTGCAACCGATGATCTTTTGTTCAAAACCGGCAATCCTGCCGGAAAGCACCTCATCTTCCAAATGCGTCAGCCTGTCCTCGATCTTTTCAAGATGCAGAAGATCCTTCTGCAGAAGCTGTCCCAGAAACGCCGTCAGTACACTGCCCGTTCCGGCGTTTTCCTGCTCAAAAATCTTTTTGAGGCGGCACAAAAGATTTCCCGCAAGCTCGCCTTCCTCCACCAGATAAAGATGCCTGTCATCAAATACAAAGCAAAAGGCGTCCTCCATCCGCCGCCGGTCAGGAGTAAGATACGTTCCATATAAAAAACGCATATATGCTTCCACCTTACACAGATGGATCTTAGAAGTCCCGAAAACCGCACCATAACCGATAGAGTGCAGGAATCGGGACTTTTCGGTTTCTTTCCGGGTAAGCCTTGCCAGATATGTTTCCTCCGGTGCTTTCTGACACTCCTCCCATGTGACCGGAACAAGCCTGTCTGTAATTTTATAATATTCTGCCATTTTCATCACCTCCTTCTCTAAAGTATTCCCCTCCTCTACAAAATTTTATTGATTTTCGCATCTTTATATGGTATTCTGAAAAAGAGTGGCTTAGATTAGGTCACTTTCAGGAACAGTTTCATAATTTCTGCATTCGCAGAGGATTATTAATCCGTACAAAATTAAAGAAAAGAGGTTAAGAAACATGGCACAAATTGATTTAAGCAAGTATGGCATTACCGGAACTACTGAGATTGTTTACAACCCTTCTTATGAGGTACTCTTTGAGGAAGAGACAAGACCGGAACTGACAGGTTATGAGAAAGGACAGGTCAGCGAGCTTGGTGCAGTGAACGTTATGACAGGTATCTACACCGGTCGTTCCCCAAAAGACAAATTCATCGTTATGGATGAGAACTCTAAGAACACTGTATGGTGGACTTCTGATGAGTACAAGAATGACAACCATCCTGCTACTCAGGAAGCATGGAAATCCGTAAAAGAGCTGGCAATCAAGGAGCTTTCTAACAAGAAGTTGTATGTTGTTGATGCTTTCTGTGGTGCAAACAAGGATACCCGTATGGCAATCCGTTTCATCGTCGAGGTAGCTTGGCAGGCACATTTCGTTACAAACATGTTCATCAAGCCAACCGCTGAGGAGCTTGAGAACTTTGAGCCGGATTTCGTTGTTTACAATGCTTCTAAGGCTAAAGTTGAGAACTACAAGGAGTTAGGTCTTAACTCTGAGACAGCTGTTATGTTCAATATCACCAGCAAAGAGCAGGTTATCGTTAATACATGGTACGGCGGAGAGATGAAGAAAGGTATGTTCTCTATGATGAACTACTTCCTTCCACTGAAGGGCATGGCTTCTATGCACTGCTCTGCTAACACAGACCTTGACGGAAAGAACACAGCAATCTTCTTCGGTCTTTCCGGTACAGGTAAGACTACTCTTTCCACAGACCCTAAGCGTCTTCTGATCGGTGATGATGAGCACGGCTGGGATGATAACGGTGTATTCAACTTCGAGGGTGGATGCTATGCTAAGGTTATCGACCTTGATATCGAGTCTGAGCCTGATATCTACAATGCGATCAAGCGCAACGCTCTCCTTGAGAACGTAACTGTTGCAGAGGATGGAAAGATTGACTTCGCTGATAAGAGCGTAACAGAGAATACTCGTGTTTCTTATCCGATTGATCATATTAAGAATATCGTACGTCCTATCTCTTCTGCACCGGCAGCAAAGAACGTTATCTTCCTTTCTGCAGATGCATTTGGCGTACTTCCTCCGGTATCTATCCTGACTCCGGAGCAGACACAGTACTACTTCCTGTCTGGATTTACAGCAAAGCTTGCCGGTACAGAGCGTGGAATCACAGAGCCAACTCCTACCTTCTCAGCTTGCTTCGGTCAGGCATTCCTGGAGCTGCATCCTACAAAGTATGCAGAGGAGCTTGTTAAGAAAATGGAAGCAAACGGTGCTAAGGCATACCTGGTTAACACAGGATGGAACGGAACCGGTAAGCGTATCTCAATCAAGGATACTCGTGGAATCATCGATGCAATCCTTAACGGCGATATCGTAAACGCTCCTACAAAGAAGATCCCTTACTTCAACTTCGAAGTTCCTACAGAACTCAACGGTGTTGATACAGGAATCCTTGATCCTCGTGATACTTACGCTGATGCTTCTGAGTGGGAAGCTAAGGCTAAAGATCTTTCCGAGAGATTCATCAAGAACTTCGCCAAGTATGAGGGTAATGAGGCTGGTAAGGCACTTGTTACTGCAGGTCCTCAGCTGTAATTATTCCGCAGACATGCGATTGTTTTACAGGTAATATCAAAGAGGGTGTCCCAGATCCGGGATACCCTCTTTTAATGTCTTGCCCTTTTTCATTGTCCAAACTCAAAGAACCGGTTCCGCACATATGCAAAACCGGTTCTTATCATTTACCGAACTCTATATTCGATTATTTATTATCTGGTGTATGCCACTCCCAGTCGCGAACCTCTTCCAGATCCTGACCATACTCAGCGATGTACTGCTTGTGTTCTACAAGCTTATCGTTCATCTTCTGGATCAGATAAGATCCACGGTTGTCAAGCTGTGGCAGATGCATGATCGCATCCTTTACAAGGTTGAAACGGTCGATCTCGTTCTGAACTCTCATGTCGAATGGAGTTGTGATCGTACCTTCCTCCTGATAACCATGAACAGATACGTTCTGGTTGTCACGACGATAGGTCAGCTCATGGATCAGTGTTGGGTAACCATGGAATGCAAAGATTACCGGCTTATCCTTTGTGAAGATTGCATTGTACTCACTGTCGCTCAGTCCGTGTGGATGCAATCTTCACAAAGGATAAG
>NZ_DBLXSO010000066.1:0-9704 GCF_057878315.1 Jutongia sp.
TCCGGATACAGAAAGACAGCAGCCCCGTTGATGCCGTTGCTGTTAGTGAGCACATAGGGGGAATATTCCCATGGGACGTCCTCGGAGGAAAGTTCCTCCGGCATCGGATACTGCTCCAGAAATTCACGCATGGAACGAAAGCGTTCCGGGAACATGCGTGGTGTGTTTTTAATGGCAAGTTCAAACAGCTCCTTTGTGGTAAGATCCCATCGTTTCCGGAGTGCGGTATTGATTCGAAGGCTCTGGAGACCGTAGGAATTATTGCGCAGCACATAATAAAACACAACGGCAAGGTCAAAAAAAGGGATATACGGCACATTCTTCAGCATTTCCCGATTGCGCGATATATTGACGAGTCGATAGACGATCCCATCTCTGCAGTGTGCCAGAGAAAGATCCGGGGACTGGTTATCCGGGCTGTCAATAAAACGCTGCCACCGCTCATAGATATTCTCCGCAAGTACATCGATATCATATCCGTTTGTATATTTCTTATAGTAATCCTGCAGATAAAAGCTTGGCGAGCAGTTAGAGCCCTGACGGAATAAGACAAGGCTGTCTAAATGCAGGGAATTGTTTTTGAGAACCGGATTGACCTCCATATTGACATCCTCCGGGATGATCTCATACAGCCGGCAGCGAAGCCTGCTGACAAATTCTTCATAGTTGATCTTAGTTTCTTTCATAAATAATGATACCTTTCTTTTGCCTGTTTTCCGCGGCAGCAGGCATTTACTGGAAGAATCATGATTCGATTTGATAAATTATAGATGATATTAGTAGATTTAGAAGTGACGGAAATCTCTGCCTTGTTGTACACAAACAGCGTTTCTAAATATGGATTGTCCTATTTTGACAAAAGGCATACAGTTTTCTACTGAAAAATTGAACAATGTTATAGGGAGAACATTATGGGAGGTGTTCGTTTAGAACAATAGATCAAACTGATAAAAAACGATTCTTGATCGTGATGTTAAACAAAGAGTTTATTCCTTACTTCCTCTTCCGTCACTTCCTGCATACAAGGTTATCAAAAATAAGAGTCCCTGACAATCCGTAATGTCTGCCAAAAAACAAAGGCAAATATCATGATTATGACCGAAGAAAATGAAGAAAACAAAAAAGTCAATTGTGCATTATGATGGTTTTTATGAGAAACAAAAATAACAACAGCCCCCAAACACCTGTAGATACAGGGCTTGGAGGCTGTCAATAAATTGCGATGCATGGATCAGACGAAGATGGCAATGTGTGTTTGCATATAAAATACTACCCGGTAACTTGACCTGTACATTCCATTAATTACATCTGTGAGCGGTAATAGTTGATCAGGCATCCTTTCTCGATGATATCACGCTCGTCATCGGTAAGGTTTCCAAGGTGAAGTTCAAATTCCTTCATACCTTTGTTGACAACATATGCCTTGATCGTATCGTTCTTTTCTTCGATTGCCTTGCGGATATCCTTAATGAAGAGGTAATCGCCATTCTCAAATGGGAGCTCACCCTGGTACAGGAATGGAAGCATACCCCAGTTGATCAGATTAGAACGATATCTTTTTGTTGCGTATTCGTTGGCAATATTGGCAAAGCCGCCAAGCACCTTCTGGCAGGAAGCAGCCTGCTCTCTGGCAGAGCCGTCACCCGGCTTCACTGCAAAGATCGTGGAACCGATCTGCGTATCCTGTGGAGCTGCGGCGAAGGTTTCATTGATCGTCTTAAAGATATCCTCTACCTCAGGAAGTGCAGTAAAGATGTCTTCTCCTGCTACACGGGCCTTCTCTGCTGCCTGTACCTCCTTGGCACGACCAACATAAGCAGGATCCTTACGGGAAAGAGTGAACTCAGCCAGTCCAAGCGGGTTGGAACGGAAGGAGGATGTCTCACCGGATGGGATCAGCTCATCGGTTGTGGTAACCGGATCATGGATCTCGGAAACAACCTTTAAAACAAGGTTATCGGTGAGTGCACTCATCTTCGGCCAGTCCTTGATGTTTGGACCGAATTTAACCTCTGTCTCGGGCTTAGCATTGCCCCAGCCGTTGTATACACGGTTCTCGTAGATGGCACTGTCGAAGAAGTATTTTGGCTTCTTGAAGTCGACATCAATATCGGTTGCAGCCGTTAAGTAACCCTGGTTGGCAGCAGTTGCTGCGATAGAACGGGCATCCATCAGTGCAACAGATGCAATCTGACCGTTGTTGACCTTAGATCCCTCACGGTTCGGGAAGTTACGGGTAGAGTGACGGATAGACAGACCGTTGTTTGGAGGTACGTCTCCGGCACCGAAGCAAGGACCGCAGAATGCGGAACGTACGGTTGCACCGGTCTCCATCAGATCGGCGATGGTTCCGTTCTTGACTAACTCCATAAATACCGGCTGGCTGGATGGGTATACGCTCAGGGAGAACTCATCGGCACCGATATATTTACCACGAAGGATATCAGCGGCATCGCAGACATTCTCGAATCCACCGCCGGCACATCCGGCGATGACACCCTGCTCTACATACAGACGACCGTTGTGAACCTTATCCTTTAAGGTATAGTTAACCTTATTATTATCCAGACTGACTAATGCTCTCTTCTCAACATCATCCAGAATATCCATGAGGTTTGCATTTAACTCCTCGATCGTGTAGACATTGCTTGGATGGAATGGCATTGCGATCATTGGCTTGATCGTGGACAGATCCACATAAACCATACCGTCATAATATGCAACATCAGCCGGCTTTAACTCCTTGTAGCTCTCCGGACGCTTATGGATCTCGTAGAACTCCTTGATCTTGTCATCGGTGGTCCAGATAGACGACAGACAGGTTGTCTCTGTGGTCATAACGTCCACGCCGATACGATAATCAGCAGACAGGTTTGCAACACCGTCTCCGACGAACTCCATTACTTTATTATTAACATAACCATTTGCGAAAACAGCACCGATGATCGCCAGAGCGATATCCTGTGGACCAACGCCCTTCTGTGGCTTTCCTGTCAGATATACAGCGATCACGCCCGGCATATTGATGTCATATGTACGGGATAACAGCTGCTTAACGAGCTCAGGACCACCCTCTCCCATTGCCATGGTACCAAGAGCACCGTAACGTGTGTGGGAATCAGAGCCGAGGATCATCTTGCCGCCCTCTGCCAGCATCTCGCGGGCGTACTGATGGATGACTGCCTGATGAGGAGGAACATAAATGCCGCCGTACTTCTTGGCGCAGGAAAGACCAAACATGTGGTCATCCTCGTTGATCGTTCCACCGACAGCACAGAGACTGTTGTGGCAGTTCGTCAGAACGTAAGGGATAGGGAACTTCTCCAACCCGGATGCACGAGCGGTCTGAATAATTCCAACAAATGTAATATCATGTGATGTTAATTTGTCGAACTTAATCTGAAGCTGTTCCATATTTCCAGAGGTGTTGTGAGCCTCTAAAATACTGTACGCCATGGTTCCTTTGGCAGCTTCCTGCTTACTTGGAGCCTGTCCGCATTTGGCGGTAAGAGCTGCGGCTGCTTCGCCGTTGTCCTCTACGATATCTGTGCCATTTACAAGATAAACTCCGTTGTCATACAATTTTATCATAGACTTCCTCATTTCTGCGCTGATGATTATTCATGGATCGACCCTGCCGGACAGCGCACCGGCACAGGTTATATTATTCATAAATGAATGAATCTTTAGTGATGTATGGGTCAAAATACATTTTGACCCATACATCATTATTATGGAAACCTGATAAAAAGTCAAGTCAATATATTGCCATACGGGGTCAGTTGTAGTAAAATAGAAAAAATCGAAATTTGAGATAGGAGGCAAATGTATGCGACATCTTATCAGTCCACAGGATTTATCTCTTGAGGAGCTTGAGGAACTTCTGACACTCGGACAGGATATTATGAAAGACCAGAGCAAATATGCACATGTCTGTGATGGTAAAAAACTTGCAACTTTATTTTATGAACCAAGTACACGTACCCGATTAAGCTTTGAAGCTGCCATGATCAATATGGGGGGACAGGTACTTGGTTTTTCTGAGGCTTCTTCCAGCTCAGCATCCAAGGGAGAAAGCGTTGCGGATACGATCCGTGTCATCTCCTGCTACGCAGATATCTGCGCAATGCGCCATCCAAAGGAGGGTGCCCCGACCGTAGCTGCCATGCACTCTTCCATCCCGGTGATCAATGCCGGAGACGGCGGACACAATCATCCGACCCAGACGTTAACAGATCTTCTGACGATCAAGACAGAGACCGGCAGACTTGACAATTTAACGATCGGTATGTGTGGTGATCTGAAGTTTGGACGTACCGTTCATTCCCTGATCAATGCGATGGTTCGTTTTCCGAATGTAAAGTTTGTACTGATCTCACCGGAGGAGCTTCGGATCCCGAGCTATCTGCGGCGTGAAGTACTGGATGCCGGCAACATTGAATATATTGAGACGGACAAGCTTGAGGAGAATATGCCGAAGCTTGATATCCTTTATATGACAAGAGTCCAGCGTGAGCGTTTCTTCAATGAGGAGGATTACATACGCTTAAAGGACAGCTTCATATTAACGAAGGACAAGCTGCAGTATGCCAAGAAGGATATGTATATTCTTCATCCTCTTCCACGTGTCAACGAGATTTCGACCGATGTGGACGATGATCCGAGAGCGGTATATTTCAAGCAGGTTCAGAATGGTGTTTATATGAGAATGGCATTGATCATGAAGTTATTGGAGGTGGATATACCATGTTAAATATCGGAGGTCTTAATCAGGGTATCGTGATCGATCATATTCAGGTCGGCGGCGCAATGAAGATTTATGAATATCTGAATCTGGAGAAGTTAGACTGTTCGGTGGCGATCATCAAGAATGCCAAAAGCAACAAGATGGGCAAAAAGGACATTATCAAGATCGAGGGTGATCTTGACATTGATCTGAATGTGCTTGGTGTGTTAGACCACAGCATTACGATCAATATTATCAAGGACGCTGAGATTGTTGAGAAGCATCAGCTCTCGCTTCCGGATACCGTGACGAACATTATCAAGTGCAAAAATCCGCGTTGCATTACTTCTATTGAGCAGGAGCTGCCGCATGCATTTAAGCTGACAGACCGCAAGAACCGGATCTACCGTTGTATTTACTGTGAGTCTAAGTTTAAAGGAAATTAAAAGTTATCACATCAGGATTTTGGATTTATTATAGAACAGAATACGACCCGTGGAATTCTTTGTTGATCCCACGGGTCGTTGTTATTTTTCAGGGTTATGGACAACGTTATGCAATACGAAAAACAAGCTTTGTTACATTGCCTGCAGCGTCCTTTGCCTTCACAACATATCGTCCGGCTTTCTTAACGGTTGCTTTCTTATTGTTTACCTTCTTGCCGTTGATCGTTACGGACTTCATCTTGTAGTTATCCTTAAAACGAAGGGTAACCGGCTTTGTCACCTTCTTACCGTTCTTAATCCCCTTGATGACCGGCTTGGTGCTGTCAACACGGAAGGATACACAAGAAACGTTGCCGTTTGCGTCGGCAGCCGTGATCTTGTAGGTCTTACTTGCAGATGCCTTTAACTTGGTATTGCCAATGACAACGCCGTTTACGGTAACGGTTTTTACGTTCACGTTATCGGTAACAGTAAGCTTGGCGTTTCGATATAAGCCGTTATTCTTAACACCGGAGATTACAGGTGCTTCGGTGTCGGAAGTGAGAAGATTGCCGGATGTAACAGCGATCAGCTTGCTGTCGGACGGAATTGTGTCGGTACTCCAGCTTGCGGTCGCACCGCTTATTGTTCCATTACTCTCTGTTACGTTTGTCGGGAAGGTGATGGAATAATCCATCAGGAAACCGCAGGACTTCAGATATCCATAAATACTGCCGTTGCTGTATAACTTCTTGCTCACAGCGCCAATATCCGCATAAGAGGTGTTGTCGGTCAGCTTTGTCATATTAGAGGACATAGAAGATGTCATGGAACTGGATGCACCGGTGAGTGTTGCGATGAAGGTAGTGCCATCCAGAGTTACCTCAGAAAATGGAGTGGATGCGATAAACTCTGTGGTGTACAGGGAAGGGTTCACAGACCCCTCCTTCATGCGGTTGATATAAGCAGTCAGGTCGGTCAGAGCTGTTTTCATGGCGTCTACGCTCGCAAAGGTAAGCTGACGGCTGAAGGTATAATACGTCATATCTCCGACTGTCTCCTCGGCTCTTGTAAAATCGCCGCCAAACAGTGGTGACTTATCCTTTGCCTCGTCCAGTGTTGTCTGGAAGGTTTCTTTCTCGTACATATACTTTACGGTGTACACACAGGTTCCGTCTGCGTTGAGTACCAGAGCTGTATTACTTCCCATGCAGCCGGTCAGTGCCCCGATTACCAGTACCAGTGTCAATAATAAACAAGATAGTTTCTTTTTCATAATTACCTCCTTATGGTTCACATTGAAAAGCCCGAAAGCAGATATACTGCCCTCGGGTTCATTTTAACATGAAATATAAGGTATCTCAATACGAAACCTTATAAATATAATATTTACGAATCTACTGCGTTATTCTCATTTATGTAACCACTCCTCTACAGCAACAGAATACCTGTGCTATTTTGGAATATTATTTTGTGATCCGCACTTTTTTGTTCCCACGTTTTTTCAAAAACTTCTTATATTGTTTCTGTTTATTTTTTGGAACCTTGATCACAAGTTTTTTGTGCGTTCCTTTTAGCATATTGGCGCCGACCTTTGAGGCTTTTAACTTTTCAGACCGGATCACAATCTTTTTGAGATTTTTGCAGTTTTTAAAAGCATTTTTGCCAATCGAAACAATATTTTTCCCAATCACGATTGATTTCAGTTTCTTATTATTTTCAAAAGCCCCCTTTGCAATCGATGTGACCTTATAGCGGACTCCTTTGCTCTCCACGGTATCCGGAATTACAATTTGCGAAGCAGTTTTGGAATCTGTCAGCCAATAGATCACGGATGGTTCCTCACCGTCGCCCGAAATAACTTTATAAATACCATTTCCAACCGTCAGAACACTTCCTTTTGGTTCCGGCTGTGCAGTTGCAGACACCGGATTTGTTCCCTGACCATCCGGTCTGGTGGTGCTTGCCGGAGTTAAAGTTACCTGTGGATTTGGAGATGTTGTTGACGTATTTCCCGGTTTATCCGACGGCTGTGAAGTATCCGGCTGTCCGCTTGGTCTTACAGAAGCATCCGGGCTGCTTGTAACGTCAGGCTTATCGCCCGGTTTTTCGGAAGCTTCCGGTGGATTGGTTTCGCTCGGTTTACTTCCCGGATCTTTTGTGACCTCCGGAGTATTTGTCGGCTGGGCGGTTGCTGTACTTTCTGGTGGCATTGTCGGTGCGATTGTCGGTTCTGCGGTTGGTTTTGCAGAGCTTGTTGGCTGGGCGGTTGGTACCTCTCCCGGAGATTTACGCACAATCTTTGTGGTGCTGTCTTTGTAGATATTACTCTCACTAATTGTCTGATTTACATAAACGATATCTAATTGATTGCCCTGGCACCATAAGGTATCCAGCTGTAAATTGTTACTGGTATCCAGAGAAGTTAACTGATTCTTCGCAACGGACAGCATTTGTAAATCTGCATTTTGACTAACATCAATGGAAGTCAGCTGATTATAGCCTACAAATAATTCTTTCAGATAGGAATTACCTGTTACATCAACGGAAGTGAGGTTCCCGTCCCCGCAATAAAATACTTCCAGATAAGGGAGACCGGAAAGAGAGATATCTCCGTAAAGGGTTTTTTCGGGCCAGTTGATTTCAATCAAACGTCCATCCATATTCCATCCATATTCCATCGAATAAATCGATTCATCTACCTTTGCTCCTTTGGATCTCTGTTCATTGATCAATTCCTTTAATGCAGCGACATCCTGAGGATTGATCTGGAACTCATCAGGATCTTTTGTTGGTTCCGGAGAAGCAGACGGTGTTTCGCTCACTAACGGCTCTGACGAAGGGGATACGGCCGGTGTTTCACTAACTAACGGTTCTGACGAAGGGGATACGGCCGGTGTTTCACTTACTAACGGCTCTGACGAAGGAGATACAGACGGCGCAGGGCTCGCTGTAACATCAGGATTTGCTTTGACCATAAAATCCACTGTAATGGTACTTCCTGATGCGATCGAAATTTTCTTTCCCTTGAAAAGATCAATTGTTTCATTGATCCGATCCAGGTAATTGGAATATTCCGGTTTGTAATTATCATAATCGGACTTCAAAAAGTATCTGTATGACATATATGGATTTTTTACTGTGGCGGCATAATTCTTAATATCCCACGCATCCCTGTATCCCCAGATGCTTCCCGGTTCCTGCAGACCATTATTGGCAACGGTATACTCTTTTTCTTCACTGCCATCTTCTGATGTCAGACGAACCCTTGTTACATCAAGTTGCAGCCAGCTGCCGGAATATAGGTTTGTGTCCAGCCATAACATATGAAGGTCACCGGTTTCTGCAGCTGTATAGCTGATCGAATAATCTCCGATTCCTGTAAGCTTCTTCACCTTATTTGTACTGAAATCGGTATAGAAGACCTCAGACCAATCGGTATTGACATAAGAAATTCCTACTCGAAAATCATCATCCTGGCCAACTGTCTGCTGCTCTGCCTCATAATTCGGTGTTCCCTCTACCGGAGGTTTGTCGGTTGGCTTTGGAGTTACCGTTGGAGTGGTCTCTTCTGAATAATATGCATCATAAAATGTCAGCTTAACATTGGAGATATCTCCTGAAAATTCTCTCAGAGAATCTAATTGTGTAAATCTGACAGCCATGTAGTAATTCATGGAGATACGGGTATCCCCGGAATATCCAACGGTATATGTTCCATCCTGATTGATGTCGGCGGTTTGGGTAGCTACGTTATCGGTCTCGTCGACAATATTTTTAATATTTTCATCACTACTATAGAAATTGAGCTCTGCTTTAAAGCTGTCCAAACCTGCTTCCTGTAAAATACTGTCCACTCCGGATACAGTAAAAGTAAGGTCTACTCCTTTAAAGGAGATCCCCTCCAAAGCGGATGGCAGATAGTGGTTGATCCATACATTAAATATCTCTAACCGGCTATCGTTGCCATATCCGGTTGTCCACTCGCCTTCAGTAAGCGGTACGATTATTTTGTTTCCGGTAGATCCTGAATCACTCTCCTGTGCCTTGACAGAAGAAATCTGCCAATTGCTATTACTGCAGGTAATAACCATGGAAAAGATCAGGAACCACACGATACATTTTCTGAACATGTTTCCTTTCATATACATTTCCTCCTTTAAATAACATCATGAATTTATAACGCTTCGGTAAAAGTGTATCATATGTGTTGTCTGGAAAAATTTCCGTTTTTTTCTGTTGTTAAGCCTTGTCTTTTATATTGTTTACTTTTTATTTCAATAATAAAGCCCGTTCAAATGCCGTATTTATCGATGTTTGGACGGTTTTATGCCATCTACTCTCCCATATTATCATTCACGAAATATATACATTTATAGAAATATTGCACAATTTTTTTGTTGAAATATGTTAATACTATCCAGTTTTTTTTCTGGCAGAATAGAGGTCATTATTATTTTTGTATTCCAGATATCAATTAATTTAGTTTTGTATTCTCTTTACCAATAATAGTAACAGTATGATCGCATGTTAGTTTTTCTAATTCAGTATTT
>NZ_DBLXSO010000067.1:0-9351 GCF_057878315.1 Jutongia sp.
TTAGTAATTATGAGTATGGAAAACATAAGTCAGATATTCAATATTTGTTTCGTAAAATGAAAGGAAAAATTTCAGGTCGACATGTTTCACCACAAATTGAGCATTACATGAATGTTTATAAAGATGTTCCTTTGTGGGTGCTAATAACAGATTTAACTTTGGGAGAAACGGCAACAATGTATCGTTTTTTGAAGGGACGATGTAAAACATTAGTGTGTAACGATTTTCATGGGATAGGGCGTGCAGAGTTAGGAAAAATGTTAATAATTTTAACGAAATATAGAAACATATGTGCACATGGAAACCGCTTGTTTAATAGCAAAACAGGTGATTCAATATTAGATTGCGAGGTGCACAAAAAACTTAGGATTAACAAAAGTGTAAATGGATATTGTCAGGGGAAATCTGACTTGTTTTCTGTTGTTATTTCATTGAAATATCTGTTGGATAAAAAAGATTTCAGAGAGTTTTACTGCAATTTGAAGGGAGTAATACAAAGGAATAAGTTAAATGATCAGACATTAAATCTAATGGGATTTCCGCCGGAATGGACATCTATATCGCGAATAACGGTATATTAATTTTTCTGATGCTGTATACATAAAAGATACATTTTCTTAACGAAATGTTCATTGTATTTCCGACATCCGTTTTGTATAATAGTTTCGCTTTTTGAAATGATGCAGTGGAGGGAAAGGAAATGGCAGCAGAAAAAAGTAAAATGAAAAACCTCACAGAAGGTTCTCCGGCAAAGCTGATCATCGGTTTTGCGATTCCTATGTTTCTTGGAATGTTATTTCAGCAGTTTTATAGCATGGTCGATACCATGATCGTCGGGAAATTTCTGGGTCTAAAGCCTCTGGCAGGCGTAGGATCTACAGGATCGCTGAATTTTATGGTGATTGGCTTCTGCATTGGTGTGTGCAATGGATTTGCAATACCGGTGGCTCAGAAATTTGGTGCAAAGGATGATAGTGCACTGCGTCGGTTTGTGGCAAATGCGACATGGCTTTGCATTGGCTTTGCGGCTGTAATGACGATCGCCGCATCCGTTTTCTGCAGGGACATTCTGTTGTTTCTGCGGACGCCGCAGAATGTATTTCAGTATGCATACTGGTATATGCTGATCATTTTCCTTGGGATTCCATGTACATTTTTATATAATTTTCTGGCGGCGCTGATCCGCTCGCTCGGAGACAGCAGGACACCTGTGGTATTTTTGGCAATTTCCTCCGTATTAAATATTGTGCTTGATCTGGTATTTATTCTCGTATTTCGTTGGGGCGTGATCGGTGCCGCACTGGCAACAGTTTTGTCGCAGGGTATTTCCGGGGTGTGCTGTCTGTTCTATGTGGGCAGGACATTTCCAATCCTGCATGGAAGCCGCAGCGAATGGAAGGTGCAGCCACGGTATATGGTTCGGTTGTGTACGATCGGGATTCCGATGGGACTGCAGTATTCGATCACGGCGATCGGAACACTCGTTATTCAGGCTGCAGTCAATGGATTTGGCGCAACGGTTATGGCGGGCGTAACGGCAGCCGGTCGTCTGGGCAATTTCCTGTCCTGTCCGATTGAGGCACTTGGTCAGACGATGGCTCCATATGTGGGGCAGAATGTCGGTGCCGGAAAGCTGAAACGTGTCAGTAAGGGGCTGAAGGCTGCATCGTTGATGGGCTTTTGCGTCTCTGCCGTGCTTCTTGTGATTGTTGTATTATTTGGGCGCAGGATGTCCGTTCTCTTTCTGGATGCAGGAGAAGTTGAGGCAATGGGATATGCCTATCAGTACATGACGGTGACTGCGGCAGGTTATTGTCTGCTGACGCTTGTCAACACCGTTCGTTTCACGATTCAGGGAATGGGCTTTTCCGGAATTGCGATCCTCGCCGGAGTGTTTGAAATGGTGGCAAGAACATTGGCAGGAACCTTGCTTGTGGCAGTGGCAGGCTACTTCGGTATTTGTATGGCAAATACGCTGGCATGGATTTTTGCGGATGCATTTTTGATCCCGGCATTTTTCCTGTGTCGCAGGAGACTCGAGAAGCATTATCCGTCTGAGTGACAAATGTTACAAAAATGGCTTCGGCATTTTGTAACATATTACATATTTACTCGAATGACAAGGCGGTTGACGTTGGTTATCTTCGAGAAATAATATTTTATTTTTGTGCAAAAAACATACTGATAATATGTGGTCAGCCCCTTAGAATAATGGTACAGATAAACCGCCGATAGGGATTTTAAACGGCGGTTTATTTTTATGAATTAATTTTATAAAAACATATATCTAAATTTGTTCACATCATAATCTTACTTTTCCTTTTCGGGATTCTTGCGTGCCTTGATCTTGGCGATTTCAATCATTTCATTCCGATCTTCTTCGCTCATTTTCTTAAAATGGTAAAGAAGCTCCTTCTCGATAGGAGTTGCAAACATATATTTCTTACGGTTCGAAGGTTCATTATAAAAATCAAGATATTCAGAAAGCTCGGTGCTTGAAGCAGACGGCACAGGGGCATCATACGACTCATCGCGATCCACATCCATCGTTATATGAAGCAGGTCATCCACAGAAATATTATAAAGTCCCGAAAGCTTATATAAAACTTCTGCATCGGGTACACGCCTGCCGGTCTCATAGTGGCTGTAGGTCTGGCGGACAACGCCGAGAGCTGCCGCAACATAATCCTGCGTATAATTATTTACGATTCTTAATTCTTTCAATTTCTGTGAGAGTAATTCACGATTCATTGCAAACACCGCCTTCTTTTCGATAAGTATATTTCTCCCTATTAACGCGGATGTTACAAAGTGTAGCAAATGCACAAGTTATTGTTGGACGATTAGTGAAATATTAACGAAAATAGTTGCACAAAGATACAAAAATCGTTCGAGCGGACGAAATATCCCTCAAATGATTTTGGCTATTATGTATATTATTTGACAAATAAATTGTTGGAAAGTCACAAAATGTAGCATAATTAGAAAAATATGTTAAAGGATATTAACATCATGACGATATAAAGTATACAAAACGTAGCATAAAGGAATTGCACGAGGTTACAGGGAGGTATATCATGCTGAAATTATCATTAAAACAAGGACAGTATGTAAATATCGGTGATGACATTCGCGTGGTCTATGTAGGAGGCAGCGGTGGACAGGGACGACTGATGATCGACGCACCGAAGGAAGTGCCGATCGTTAGAAGCAGCATCGAAGAAAATCCGGAGAGAAGAAAAGACACCTATTATCCGGAAAAGAAGATTTCTGCAAAAGCACAGAAGGAGATCGAACGGATTCTTTGGAATGAACGCCATCAGGGCGATACAGCCAAATAGAACCGGCGGAACACAGGGACAGCGAAAGCTCATGACAAACGTCCCATTAAATTGGTAATAGGCAGAAACACACCCGGGACTTCTGCTTGTTATAGATAACACCCTCGGGAAACGGAGTTCCAGAGGACAACAAATCATAAACCACAAACGTGGAACAAGGAGGATAATATTATGATAGTACAACACAACATTACGGCGATGAACGCAAACAGAATGCTGGGTCTGACAACAGGCTCCCTTTCTAAGTCAACAGAGAAGCTTTCTTCCGGTTACAGAATCAACCGTGCAGCAGACGATGCAGCAGGTCTTACCATTTCCGAGAAGATGAGAAAGCAGATCCGTGGTCTTGACCAGGCATCTACCAACGCAGAGGACGGTGTTTCTGCAGTGCAGACAGCAGAGGGTGCTCTGACTGAGGTTCACTCAATGCTTCAGAGAATGAACGAGCTGGCTACACAGGCTGCAAACGGTACAAACTCTACATCTGATCGTCAGGCAATACAGGACGAGATTTCGCAGCTTACAACTGAGATTGACCGTGTCTCTGAGACAACAAAGTTCAATGAGATCTATCTCTTAAAGGGTGACAAGTCCGGCGCAACACAGACAAATACATTGGCAGCTCATGATGCTGGTCTGGATGGAACACTTGGTGCATCTGTAGATGGCAAGACAACATTCACAGCAGACAAGGTGGAAGTTGGCGGCAAGGTAACAATTGCCGGAACAGAGTATAACATTGTAGATTCTTCTAAGACAAGTGATTATACTTCGATCAAAGAATATGCGACTCCAGCAGCGGGTGACAAGCTTGTTCAGGATGGCAAGACATATACTTATGTTGATAAATCTGGAAAGACACCGGCAGGAAAAACAGCGGCAGATAAGGGTTGGTTTGCTGAAGATAATACCACGGGTACAGCAGACACTATAACTCTGAAAGAAGGTTCTACATTAACAAAAAAAGCTGATGGTAAGACAACAACGCTTGTTGGAAACGGCAGCACAGAGTTAGCTACAGCAGCAAAAGCTACTCCTACATGGGCGAAGGGTGATACTTTAGTTCATGAGGGTAAAACGTATGTAAATGATGGAACCAATTGGAAAGATGAAGATGGTACTACAGTAGCTGCCAAAGATTTGACACCAAAGGCAGGCGATACGTACACAATAAAGGATACTGGAAAATCTGGTCAGATTGATAATGGTGGCATTTCCACAGTTGATAATATTCAGGATAAGATTAAAACTTTGACAACAGGAACAGTTACGCTCAAAAAATCTGCATCTGATATAGGAAAAACGTATACGATTGGTACTTCTACCAAGGAAGACGGAACAGCATATACAGCAGATGATGTTGCTGCTTTAGTTAAAAGTGGAATGTATGTAAACGATGGAACCGATACTTATTATGCAGTTCCAAAGAGTTCTGGAAAAGCAAATGACATTACTATTCAGGACGCATATGCAAAGATGGCAGAGGAGCTTAAGAAAGCAAGCTCTATTGGTGCAGACAAGAGTGCAGAGGTAAAGAATAACGGAGATGGTACTTTTGAGATTACACAGGGTACCGTTGATGTTACAGAAGGTCTTTCCTTCAGCCTTCATGTAGGTGCTGATGCTGATATGACCAATAAGATCAATGTAAATATTGATTCTATGTCTGCAGCTGGTCTTGGAATCAAGGGACTGAATGTGGCTGATGACAATGGTTCCGCTGCTACTTATGCAGTAGATGCTATTGCAGATGCAATCTCTAAGGTTTCTTCACAGCGTTCCGCACTTGGTGCTGTTCAGAACCGTCTTGAGCACACCATCGACAACCTGGATAACGTTGTTGAGAACACCACCTCTGCTGAGTCTCGTATCCGTGATACAGACATGGCTGAAGAGATGGTTAACTACTCAAAGAACAGCATCCTTCAGCAGGCTGGTCAGTCTATGCTCGCACAGGCTAATCAGGCAAATCAGGGTGTTCTGTCACTTCTTCAGTAATTCCCGGAGAAGCTTTGAGTATGCAGCGTAAAGCTGTCTCATAAGTTGTGTAATAACTTCACCGTCGATCGGATGATTCCGGTCGGCGGTGTTTTCTTGTTTATACAGAAAATAAAAATGGGTACCGCCATATTAGCGACCGCCACCCGGGCAACGTCTGTTTATAAGACTCACACTAATATAGGCTTACATACCCATTAAGAAATCAAGTTACTAAGACTTTCTATACCAAGAATGGTAATTCGCCCATAATATTTCTTATGCCCGATTATTTAGAAATCATATTTTGCCTGCCAATATATTAAAAATCCGTGAGCTAGGACTAAAAAATTGTCTTGTCACTTACGGATTTCGAAAAGTCTAATTGCTTTGCTGCTTTGATTTTTGATAAACGCATCCTGCCGTACTCGCTCCAAGGTGGGATTCAGATGTTTCGAAAGGCACTTTGCACCCGCCGGTACTTACGTCCCATACAATTTAAATAACATTATGTTCTATTATAAATTTGTATGGGGCGTTATGTACCGCTGCGTGGTGCAGTGGTAGCGGGAGCGTGCCGTCCGAAATAGCTGAGCCCACCTACGGAGCTCAGTCGTGCGGATGCGTATTTATCAAAGCATTGCAAAGCAAAGACTTTTCAGAAATCCTACTGATCTGCGTCAATTTTAATGCCACCTGCTCACGGTTGTTCAAAAAACTAAGACAAAAATCATCTTTGCATTACGGACATAAGAAATAGTATGGGCGCAATCCACTAATCGGTGTGCGAAGTTTGAGTTACATATTTAAAAGATTTGTAAACGGGTCGGCAAAAGTGGAGCTGTTTGTAGGATTGGCTTTTATGTTATATTGCAGAATCAGAAGGAAGCCTTCACAACCTTCTGTGCGTTTACATCAATGACGCCGTATGTATTCAGGCGCAGAGCCGGGATAACCGGAAGGCTGACAAAGCTCAGCGTCATGAAAGGATCAATCTCACCGGAAATATCCCAGTCTGCAAGGATCTGCTTCATGGCCTCCAGACGGGCATCAACCTCCTCGAGAGGAAGTGTGGACATCAGTCCGCCAATCTGCAGCGGCAGATCCGCAACGATCTGTCCGTCCAGTGCGATGGCAAGACCGCCCTCGTTTGCGATTACGCGGTTGGCGGCGCAGGCGATATCCGCATCATTGGTTCCGGCGATCACAAGGTTGTGGGAATCGTGGCCTACACTCGTTGCAACAGCTCCTTTCTTCAGACCGTATCTGCCAAGGAAGCCCTTGCCGATGTGACCGGTGTTTTTGTGGCGCTCCAAAGCAACAATCTTAACAATATCCTCGGTGAGATTGACTCCGGCGGCACAGCAGGACTGTGAGGTGCAGTCAGCGATCCGTTCGGCGGTGAGAAGCTCATGGGCGTTCAGGTCGATCACACGGATATGCTCTCCAAGCTCTTCCATGGCAAGCTGCTCCGGCTGAACCGGATCAACATGGAAGGAATGGTAAACGCGGTCGGTCACGGACTGTACCATTTCCGGGACAGAGGATTCAACAAGACTTTTGCCGTTCTCAGCGGCAAGCTCGCCGTTCTTGTAAACCTCCAGTACATTCAGATCAGTCAGGTTATCGAGTACCGCAATATCAGCGTGGTAGCCGGGAGCGATGGCACCGTTATCCTTCAGACCGAAATAAGCTGCGGCGTTGAAGGTGCCTGCCTTGATCGCAAGGATCGGATTGACACCCTTCTGTACGGCTTTACGGACAATAGCATCAATGTGACCGTCACGCAGAAGATCGCACGGATGCTTGTCATCGGTGACCAGCATGATCCGCTGTGCATATGGAGCCTCAAACAATGGAAGAAGGGCATCCAGATTGTGGGCGGCAGTACCCTCACGGATCATGATCCACTGACCACGGGCAAACTTCTCCTTTGCTTCGTCTGCATTGGAGCATTCATGATCGGAGCGGATGCCTGCAGCAACATAGCCGTTTAATTCACGACCGGACAACAGAGGGGCATGTCCGTCAATAATGCCACCGTGCTCCAGCGTGACGTGGATCTTATCTAAGATGGCAGGATCCGCCTGATTAACACCAAAGGAATTCATCATTTCCGCAAGACCGATCACACGCGGATTGCTGTAGAACGGAGCAATATCCTCCGCTTCCAGGCAGGCACCGGATTCATCCAGTGCTGTGGCAGGAACGCAGGATGGCACAACAAAGAACACATCCATCGTCATGTCCTCGGTATATTTGAGCATAAAGTCAATGCCCCGGCTGCCGGCAACGTTGGCGATCTCATGAGGGTCGGTGATCACTGCAGTCGTGCCGTGCGGAAGAACCGCCTTTTCAAACTCTGTCGGTGCGACCATCGAGCTTTCGAGATGGATGTGTCCGTCAATAAATCCGGGACAGACATATTTGCCGGTCATGTCCTTCTCGCACACACCCTCATAGCTGCCGATGCCGGCGATCATGCCGTCTGCGATCGCGACATCACCGGTTTCGATACTCTCCGTAAATACGTTTATAATGTTGGCATTTTTCAGGACAAGATCTGCTTTCTGCCTGCCGTTTGCCACATTGATGATCTTTTCGTTCACTGTCTGTTTCATGATGATAACCATTCCTTTCTGAAGCCGTGAATATCTTTTCGATAATTTAATTTTACCTTTGCGGCTGATATTTTGCAAGAGAAAAGGGACGTATGAGGGAAGTGATGAAGAGGGGCGGTAAACCGGGGAAAAGCGGTCTGATTGTAATTCCGGCGGGGATTGTATAAAATAGAAAGCGAAATGGAGGATGAAGACATGGTTCAGAAATTAAAACAAAAGGTAATGGACGGGAAAGAGATCACAAAGGAAGAGGCGATGACTCTGGCAGAGGCGGATTTAGACGAGCTTTGTCAGGCGGCAGATGAGATCAGAAAGCATTTCTGCGGAAATGTGTTTGATATCTGCAGCTGTATCAATGTAAAGGGTGGAAAATGCTCCGAGGACTGCAAATTCTGTCCGCAGTCCTGTTTTAACGATAAAGTAGAGGTAAAGCCGCATACACTGATCGGCTCGGATCAGATGCTTGAGGAGGCTGCGTACATGGCGCAAAAGGGCGTTGTGCGCTGTGATCTTGTCTCTTCCGGCCGGAGACTTCCAAAGGATGATGTCCGAAAAATCGTACAGGACATTGAAAGGATCCGGAAGGAAACCGGCATTGCGGTGTGCTGTTCCTTCGGTCTTCTGGATCAGGAGGACTGTGAGATGTTAAGGAAGGCAGGGATCACCAGACTTCATAATAATCTGGAGAGCTCAAGAACATTTTTCACCGGGGTATGCTCCTCACACAGCACGGATGACAAGATGGCAACGCTTCGGGCGGCACGGGCTGCCGGGCTGACACTTTGCAGTGGGTGCCTGATCAATCTCGGGGAGAGTATGGAGGACCGGATCGAGCTTGCACTGATGGAGCGGGAGCTGGGCGTGAAATCCATTCCGGTCAATGTATTAAATCCGATCAAGGATTCGCCGTTTGAGGATCGGAAGCCGATGACGAACGAGGAATTCTGCCGGACTGTGGCGGTATTTCGTTTTCTTCTGCCGGATGCATCGATCCGTCTGGCGGCAGGAAGGATTTATCTTGCAGACCACGGAAAGCGCGCGTTGTCTTCCGGGGCGAATGCGGCGATCACAGGAGATTTTCTGATGACAGGCGGGATGTCGATCGATTCCGATATGGCGATGGCGAAGGAGCTTGGCTATAAGCCGGGGCTCTGGAAATGATCGTTTGATATAGAAGCTTCTAAGACTTCATATACCAAGGATAGATATCCGCCCATAATATTTCTTATGTCCGGAAAATAAAATATCCATTTTGCCTCGGAAAATAAGTTAATCCGTGAGCTATGTCTAAAAAATTGACGCAGATCAGTAGGATTTCTGAAAAATCTTTGCTTTGCAATGCTTTGATAAATACGCATCCGCACGACTGAGCCCCATAGGTGGGCTCAGCTATTTCGGACGGCACGCTCCCG
>NZ_DBLXSO010000068.1:0-8822 GCF_057878315.1 Jutongia sp.
AATATGGAAGACATGCTCGACAAAGTCGCAGCATATTATGATGAAGAGGTGGAGTCGGCGACCGAGGCACTGCTTGCCGCAATGGAACCGCTCATCATCATTGTGATGGCAGTTATTGTGGTGCCGATCGTCCTTGCGATCATGATGCCGATGTACAGTCTGTACGACAGCATCGGAGCCTGACCGCAGGCAGAAGAAGGGTTGTTACATGTCTGCCATGAGACATGTGATGATAGATACATAAAAAACATATTTAGTAAAAGGAGAACAAAGGGTATGAAGAAAATTATGGAAATGCTTCAGAACATGAAAGCAAAGAATGAAAAGAAGGATAACAAAGGTTTCTCTCTCGTAGAGTTGATTATCGTTATCGCAATTATGGCAATTTTAGTAGGTATCGTTGGAACACAGGTTATTCCATACATTGACAAATCAAGACATGCAAAAGATATCCAGGTACTTAGTGGATTATGCACAGATGCAACAACAGCATATTCTTCAAATGCAGCCTCATTAGATCCAGCTGCAGAATATGAAATTAAGATTACAAAAGGAGCATCAGGAGCAGTTACAGTTACTGGAGGAACTGCAGATGAGCAAAAAATATTAAAAGATGCATTTGCTGAATTAAATGGCATAAAGAATGTTGAGAGTTTGAAATTAGAGTCAAAGGCTGGAAAAGCTGTAGATGATATTACAATTACATGCCAGTCTGCTGATTCTACAAAAGCAATGGTTACAGTTAAGGTAACAACTACAAAAGGAAGTTTTGAAGATATTACATCAAAGTAATTAATTTAAACAAATAGGAGTATACATATGCTAACCCAACTTACGATTTTTCTTTACATCGTTGCATTTTTATACGGAATCGTGATCGGAAGTTTTTTAAACGTCCTCATTTTCCGTATTCCGAAAAAAGAGAATATTGTGCAGTCTTCGCACTGCATGAGCTGCGGACATAAGCTGGGCTGGCGGGACATGGTTCCTGTATTTTCCTACCTGTTTCTTCGGGGCAGATGCCGGCAATGTGGTGCTAGGATTTCCATACAGTACCCATTAATCGAGGCTTTAAATGGTGTGCTGTATGTGGTCGTTTTCATGGCGGGCGGTTTCACGTTCAGCAGTGTGCTGTATTGTCTCATGACATCTGCCCTGATTGTCATTGCGGTCATCGATGAGAGAACCTATCAGATACCGGTTTCCCAGAACCTGTTTCTGGGACTGCTCGGTATCATCATGACCGTGTATGATTTCCGGCATATCTTGTCCCATATCATCGGGGCAGTCATTGTCAGCCTGTTTTTGTATGGCCTGTATTATTTCTCCTCCGGCAAAGCAATCGGTGGGGGAGATATCAAACTCATGGCATATGCAGGCCTGCTTTTAGGCGCAAAAAACATTATTTTTGCATTTATTCTTGCATGCATTCTTGGCTCCGTCATCCATACCATCCGTATGAAAGTAAGCAAGCGAAACAACCTGCTTGCACTCGGTCCGTACCTTTCGGCAGGCATATTCATCGCCGCACTCTGGGGCAGCCGTTTCTGGACCTGGTACCTTGGCATGATGGGCATTTATTAAAACATGGCATGAACTGCTACGTATGGCATAATTAAAAAAGTAAAGTTTTTCTTATTCCTGTGGCGAATTTTAAACATCTGTCATTTTCACCGCACAATTTTTTATGCCACAACGTTACGATGGAAAATGTAGAAAAATAATTAGGATTTGTGATTTTTCAGAGAACATGAACAAAGCATAATTATTTTTGTACATTTTCCAATGAAAACCTTTCGGAAAATATATTAAGGAGAAAATGAAAATGGTCAAAAGAGTAGTAAGTATTGAGGCCGGTGTATGGTGGACAAAAGTCGCACTGGCCGATTACCGCAAGAAAAATCCGCCGGTACATAAAGCGTTTGCGTTCCGCACCCCGGAACATGCGGTGGAAGATGGCTATATCCGCGACAAGGAAGCTTTTGCGTCTGCACTGAAAGTCGAACTCAGCAAGCGCGATATCCATGAGAAAGAAGTCGTATTTACCCTTTCTTCCTCAAAAGTCGTGACCCGTGAAGTCATGATCCCATTTGTCAAAGACAATAAGATCATGGGAATCATTGAATCCCAGATCCGTGATTATTTCCCGATGGATGTGAGCAATTACACCATCAGCTACAGCAAGATGGATGTGGAGGAAGAAGATGGGAAGAAAATGCTCAAGCTGCTTTTAGTGGCAATTCCCGATAATCTTCTGAATAACTATGTGACGTTCTCAGAACTGGCAGGACTGAAGGTAGAAACGTTTGATTATATCGGAAACGGAACGGTACAGCTTCTGTGTGACAGTTTTCTGGAAAATGCTGTGGTTGTGCAGCTGGAAGAGCAGGCAACGGTGATCAGTATTCTGGAAAATAAAAAACTGGTCTTTCAGCGTGTGACACCGTACGGCTATGGCGCTACGATTACAGCGGTGATTGACCATCCGGTGCTTGGGATTGATGATGAGGAGAAAGCACTTGATTTTCTTTTAGACCACAATGTCATATACAATCGCCCGACCGTTCCGGAGATGGGAAATCAGGAGGAGATGAAGCGTCAGCAGGAGCTGGCAAATGAGGCATATGAAGATCTGGCGGAATCGCTGCGGTATCATCTGCGAATTGCCAATACGGCGGTTGAATATTACCAGAATCAGATCAAACAGGAATTCGTGGGAAATGTCTACCTGGTAGGGGACGGTTCCCGGTTTGCGGGTATGCATAAACTATTTGCCCAGGAGCTTCCACTTCCATTGCAGGAAATTGATTTCACTAAGGTGATTGATTTAAAGAGTGAAAAAAATAAAGCGGTTGAAGAAGAGGGGATAACGACAGCGTCCTCCGGACGCAGACCGAAGGCTGCAACGGCTGTTGGCTTTTTGTCCGTCATCGGTGCGGCGGTGCATCCGATTGATGCCAAACCGAAGGACATGCTTGTGGCAGATTCCAAAAAGAATGACCTTCACACGGCTTATGTCATTTTTGTGGGAGCGGTATTAGTCAGTGTATTGTTGATTCTTGGATCGAGTGTGCGTCAGCTGGTGGCATATACGCAGCATCGCAATTTGACGAAACGGATCAATGATCTTTCGTATGTGCAGGAAACCTATGATGATTATGCGCGGGTACAGGCAGAGGAACAGGTATATGAGAAGCTGGATCTTGCCACCGTTACGAAAAATGAGCAGTTGTATCCGCTGATTGAGCAGCTGGAAAATGCGCTGCCAAACGATGTCAAGGTAGAGAGTATTCAGACAGATGCAGACCTAGTCAGTATCAATCTGAAAACAGATAAAGAAATTGCCGTTGGACAGATGCTTTTGAATTTTGCGGATGTGACCCTGCTTCAGGATCTTTCCATTCCATCCATGTCGGAGGAAAAAGACGACGAAAGCGGTGTGAGCACATGGACATACACGTTAAATGGCTATTACACCCAGGCAGATATCGGTGAGGACGGACATCTGATCGAGGAGGCGGTTCCGACATCGGAGGACACAGACACGGATATCGGCACAGATACGGACACGGATACCAATAACGCAGAGGGAGAGGAGCAGACAAATGAATAAATTAAAAATTTCAGATTCAGATAAGCGGCTGTTGCTCATTTTCTTTGCAATTGTGATTGTAGCATGTTCCTATTTCTTTATTTTTAATAAGGGAATGAGCAAGGCGGCGAAGATCGAAGAGCAGAATACGACCGACCGGGCGAAAGTGCAGCAGATGGAACAGATGGAGGCCGGACTTCCAAAAGTAAAAGAAAATATCCAGACGATGCAGAAAAAGCAAAAGGATATTATTGCGGCTTATCCGGCAGATATGAAAACCGAAAAAGTAATTGAAACTTTGCAGGAGTTCGAGGATAAGAGCAGCAATTTTCATATTACAGATGTGACATTTGCCATGAATATGCCGATTGGGGCAGATAACAGTACAGCCGCTGCAGACGGAAGTGCTGCTGCATCTACGGATACTACGGAAGATACAACGACAACACAGGAAACACAGACCACGGAGTCTGCGGATACACAGAGCACAGAGAGTACTGAAAGCACACCGGAAAACACGACAGGTCCGACCGGAAATGTGGAAGGGTATTATGCATCGATTGGCATCCGCTATGAGGCAAGTTATGAAGGATTAAAGGATATGATTGCCTATGTCAACAAGTTTAAGGATCGTACAACGATTGCCCAGTTTTCCGCCAGCTTCGACAATTCTACGGGAAAATTAACGGGCGATATGACACTCAATATGTATTATCTTGAAAACACCGGAAAAGATTATGTTCCTCCGGTATTTGAGAATATGCCAAAAGGGGTAAACAATATTTTTGGCGGTTCTTCTTCTGGAACCGCAGAGCAATAGAAAAAGCTGACATGGGGAAGGAGGCTTCCGGATGAAAAAACAACAGAATAATGGAGGATTTTCTTTGCTGGAAGTGATTCTTGCCATGGCGATTCTGGCGATTCTTTCCATTCCGCTGTTGTCGTATTTTACGCAGTCGATGAAATACAATGCAATGATGGCAGATAAACAGCATGCGACCAATCTGGCGCAGGAAGTGATGGAGGACTTAAAAAAACAGCCGCAACTGGTGGAGCCTGTGTCAGCTGGGGGATTTACCGTGCCGTATCTGACCGGTTATGTGCAGACGGGATATACCCCTGCAGCTGCGGGAGGAAGTACGACCGCCGGAGAAGTATCTTATTACGGTGCGGCAGATGCGATTGGTCAAAAATATGATGTTGAAGTAAAAGTCAGCACGGATGTGCCGGAAAATACAGCGCTGATGCCTCAAATGGATGGAATTGATGACACAAAAGATGTTGTGGCGGCAGAAGGTGGACAGTTACAGGAAGCACTTACTTATTTTTCCGCAGAAAATGCACAGTATGCAGGTGCAAACAATGTCCCGGCACAGAGTGAAAGTGAAATAGAAAAAAATTTAAAGCGGACGATTTCCATTACGGTGGAACCTACGCATGTGCTTGTCGCATGCAGTTACGCCTGTGAAAATATCGATGGAGTGGACCCGGCAGAAGTCTATACCTGTAATGATTTTGCAGAGGAGGACATGCAGAATATCGAACACATTTATCTGATGTACAATGTCAAGCAGGACAGGGATGCACTTGAAATCCGTTGTGCGGCTGGAGTGGCGGTTCCGAAACTGATCGTTGTCTGTCAGAATATCAGTGAGGTCAACGCAAAGCATCTCTCTTATCAGCTGGTGGTGTCACCGAAAGACGGCTGTAAGATGCCTGCGGTTGCGTCCAATCTTGGCAACAAATCGTACCCGGATGACCCGGCGGCAACAACCAATGCGGGAAACATCTATCAGGATAGCTATTTGCTGAGTGTCGCACCTTTGGTGGAGAGCAAAGAAGGTGTCCGGAAGGTGAATCTGCAGGTTAGTGTATACAAAAAGGGAAAAGGCAACAGCTCCGATAAGGAAACGTATCGGTATATTACGGTGAATTCGGCGAAAGGAGAGTAGCGATGAAAAAGATTTCTTTGAAACGGGATAATCGCGGAGCCTCTCTGCTTGCCGTTTTGATTCTGATGGTGGTTGTGAGTGCGATCGCGGTTGTGATTACAAAAATCACGATTGTCAATATCCAGATGAAAGAAGTGGAGCGCGGTACGAAGAAAAATTTCTACAGTGCAGATGCAGTTATGGATGATCTGCGTACCGGTGCAAGAGAACTTGCAGAAAAATCGCTCGAGAAAGCATATACGGATGTCCTTGAAAATTATCTGACGTATACCGCATCGGGAGCAAATGCACAGGATGTTTTTTCCCGAAAATATATGGAAGATCTGGAGGGACAGTTTGCAAAGGCATCTGCGGGAAAGACAAATACGACAGATGCATCCGGCAATGTCGTGTATACGGTTTCGGATTATAACACCGATACAGTCAAAGGATGTATCAAAGAAACTGCCGAACAGGGATGTTATGTTGTTGCAGCGGATCCGAAGTATGAACTGGATTACGGTGCGGGTACCTTTACATTAAAAGGGGTGCAGGTGAAATATAAGGATGCGCAGGATTATGAGACAAAGATCACAACGGATCTTATTTTTTCTACTCCGCAGATGAATTTTTCCGGGCAGGGACAGATCCAGGCGTTTATGAAATATGCTCTGATTGCGGACCGGCAGATTCATGTAAATGCATCGAATGTGCAGGTGGATGGAAGTGTGTACGCCGGAGCGGATGGTATTTTGGCCGACAGCAGCGGAAGCGGAACTTTAAAGGGAAAGTCGATTCTCACACGCGGCGATATCGTGACGGACAGTGGCTCTACGCTTACGGTCGGAAACGGAAATTCTTCGATCTGGGCGGAAAATATAAAGACCTCGGGAAGCGGATCTTCCACGATGGAGATCAACGGAAATACGTATGTGGCAGATGATCTTGAGTTACGTGGAGTTGGAAGTAAGGTGACTTTGAAAGGAAATTATTATGGTTATAATTTCCAGAAAAATTACGGAACTTCCGATACGGTATCTTCGGATGCGGATTTCAGCAGTGCTATGATGGTAAACGGCAGAACGTGTAATTTGAATCTCAAAGATTTAAATTATCTGATGCTGGCGGGACGTACATTTATTTCCCGCAAGACAGATGCTGCAAAAAATCAGGATGTTCTGATGGGAGAATCCATCTCTGCGAGAACCAATCAGCTGGCTTATTATGTGCCGGCAGAGTATGTCAAAAATGGAACGTTTGACAGAAGTGGGTATGCTGCGCATATTGGTATTTCTGACGATACGTTACAAGGGTATCTAAACAGCAGTCAGCCGCTTGTGGCATACTATTTCCCGGAGGGAATGTATTATTACCTGAATTTTAAGACGGAACAGGATGCAAATGATTTCTTTGCAAATTATTACAATAACAATCAGGGAAAGGTAGCACAGTATGCCAATCTCTATCTGGATGAAAATGCTTTGATTATTGACAAGAAAACCATTATGACGTTGAAGGGAGATATTCTTTCGCGTGCTTCTGCTTCGGATGCCCTGAATGTCAAGAAGGTGACGATTCAGCCGGATAACTGGAAAGACGCTAACGGTCTGTTTTGGGATTATTGTTCTAAGTTGGCGGTCCGCTATAAGTCTTTAGAACTGGGACTTACCGATTCCGGGCAGGGTGTGACGCCGGATCAGGTGCGTCTGACAAGTACAGATGCCAGTGGTCATGAAGTGATTGATAAAACGGTCAATCCGCTGTTTGACAAACTGATTGACCGGAAAGCATTCGAACAGGAACTGGAAAAACATAAAACATCGACTACCGAAAGTGTGACCGTTTATTCACCAACCACAGATGTGTATCTGGTGAAAAATACCGGGACCTATGCGCTTCCAAATACGGTTACGCGGGGACTTGTGGTTGCAACCGGGGATGTCAAAGTGTCCGGTGATTTTGAGGGACTGATTATTTCTGGCGGGGTGATTTCGTTTGATTCGAATGCAGGCGCTGCGGGAACCGGTCATATAAAGGAAAATAAACTTCTGGTATCGCAATTGTTCGCGGAAGACCAGAAACGGGATACGCCTTTGTTTTTGCAGTTTTTCCGTGACTGTTCTTCAACGGCGGTATCGAATATTTCCGGAAATCTGGATCTGGATTCGTATCTGAATTACGATAACTGGAAAAAGAATTAAGAGGTGTGCCAATGAAAAAACGAAAACATCTGGGACAAAACGGAATTACATTGGTAGAAATCATTATTGTCATTGCAATTATGGGAATTCTGGCGAGTACATCGGTGATGATGATCGGGCATCTGCATTATGCCAACACGCAGAAGGTGGTAAAGACCCTTGATTCTTCGCTCAGTGCGCTTCAGGTGAAAACGATGAGCAAAACCGGTGATTACTATATGTATGTTTATAAACTGGACAATGGCTATTATATGCGGATTCTTCCGGATAATTTAAGCAGTTTTGATGATACGAAGCTGACGGATGACGGTACGCGGTTGTGTAACAATACCATCAAAATCCGGATGGACAGCAGCACGGGCAATGAGGTGACGGAAAAAGGTGCCGGTGGAAATTATATCAAGATTGCCTACACGAAAACGGCGTGCTTTGATACGGCAAATACGAATGTAAGTGCCATCTATATTGATGGAGTACCGGCATATACGGTAAAGCTGGTAAGTGATACCGGAAAACATTTTATTGAGAAATAACTTTGGAAAGGAGTGGCAGTGTGCGAAAAGATCATAGTGGAATTACGCTTGTGGAACTGATTATCGCGATTGCAATTTCAACGGTTATTTTAGGCGCTGCAACGCTTTTCCTTGGAATGGCGCACAAAAATTATAACCACGCGTCTGCGCAGATTGATCTGCAGTCGGAGTCACAGATTCTGATGGAGCAGATCGGCATGTGGGTGATGGAAGGAAACCGGGTGGAGGAACTTGACCCATCCGTGTCCGGTGTCCGTGGGATCGCCATTTATACGATTCCGAACACCCCGTCGGTAACCAATCCGGCAGGTGCCGCAGCCCCGGAGGCTGCAAGCAAGCGGGTGATCTGGATTTCTGCAGGTGGAAAGAAATTATATACAAAGAAAATGGCTGTGGCAGATCCAAAAACCGATACAACGGTGATTTCCGCAGCTACGGATGAGGTGCAGGAACATCTGATCGGCGAATATGTTACGGCATTTGCCGGCACGGTAAATGCTTCCGCGGAAAAGGCATCCGTTGCGGTTTCTTTTGATATGCAATATCTGGAACAGAAGTATACGAT
>NZ_DBLXSO010000069.1:0-8179 GCF_057878315.1 Jutongia sp.
TTTCTTTTGTCTTGCCATAATAAAAGGCCCTCCTAATGATATTTATTTTATCATAGAAGAACCTTCTAATCATTATTTTACAGAAAAAGTATCACACTCTCATTATAATACTGATCAATACTGCAAAAGCTCATGACCAGAATATAGATCAGAGGAACCGCCACCAGCAGTATCAGCCACAACGTCACGGGGCCAACCATGACCGCCGCAGGAAGTGTCTTTTCCCGAAATCTCTTTTTCGTCATAGAAATCATCCTTTCCTTCAGGCAGTGTCGCGCATCATGCCAGTTTAATATTCTCCATGCTCTGATAGAACCGGTTATCCAGACTGTGGATCAGCACCGCATCCTCCGGCTCCCAGCAGATAAATACTTTCTCACCGATCGGCGGAAGCTCCTCTCCGGCAAGCTTCTCCATCTTGATCTCGTTTCCGTTTGGCAAAACGGCAATGCATTTAAGCACGGAGCCTACATAGATGTAATCTCTGACAACCGCCGGAACCGTAAAGCCCTCCACCGGTTTCGGAGAAAAATGCATTTTCTCGGGGCGAACCGATACGGTTACAAATTCATTTACAGCAAAGCCGGTGTTCTTGCCATCGCCCTCTTCGACAGAACCGGAGGATGTCACCTCACCGTTTTCAATGCCGATGACCGCCTTTCCACCCTCAATGGAGCGGATCGTTCCGTCAAATACATTTGTCTCACCAATAAAGGTTGCCACAAACTTCGTTGCCGGACGTTCATAAATCTCCGTCGGTGATCCGATCTGATCCATCACACCATCATGCATGATCGCGATCCGGTCACTCATCGTGAGCGCCTCCTCCTGATCATGTGTTACATAGATAAAAGTGATATTCAGCTTCTTCTGCAGACGTTTTAGTTCCAGCTGCATCTGCTTACGCAGCTTTAGATCCAATGCTCCGAGAGGCTCATCCAGCAACAGCACCTTGGGGCGGTTGATCAGTGCCCGTGCGATTGCCACTCGCTGCTTCTGACCACCGGAAAGCTGACTTGGATATCTTTTTTCAAAACCGGAAAGCTGTACCATCTCTAACATTTTAAGCACTCTTTCCTTAATCTCCTTCTTCGGAACCTTCTTCATCCTAAGACCATATGCAACATTGTCATAAATCGTCATATGAGGAAATAATGCGTAGCTCTGAAATACTGTGTTGACATTTCTTTCATATGGCTCCTTATCCTCGATCGGCTCTCCCTCAACGGTGATCGAACCGGTTGTCGGTTCCTCAAAGCCTGCAATCATCCGAAGCGTTGTCGTCTTACCACATCCGGAGGATCCAAGCAGTGTCAGAAACTCTCCTTCCTCTACCAGCAGATTCAAATCCTTTACAACATGATTTGTTCCATATATTTTGTTTACGCCTTTAATATCTACGATTGTGTTCATCAAATCACATCACCTCTTTATCATGCTCCTTTGCTATCAAACCATCTCCGGCTTTTGTCATCACCGGATCTATAAAACCTTGTCTCCACGCTCTCCGGTACGGATACGGATCGCTTCCTCAATATTTCTGACGAAGATCTTTCCATCACCGACATGACCGGTTGCCACCTTGTCTCTGACCTCCGCTACGATGTTTTCCACCTTCGAGTCATCAACAACAACTTCCACTCTCACCTTTGGAAGCAGGTTGATATTCGTCTTAAAGCCCTTGATCTCATTGACGCCCTCAACAGCGCCCTTTTGTGCACCACAACCCATAACGGTTGAGATTGTCATACCACCACATTTCATCTGATCTAAAATACTCTTTAATACCTCCAGCTTCTCAGGTCTGATAATCAATACGATTTCTTTCATGGTAAAGCCCTCCTTTGATCTGTTTATTTGCTTCACAAATATCAAAAAGAGGCCATTCGAAATTCGAATAGCCCCTTTGCTTGCGAATAATATACTACAATAAAATAAATTCTTCAATACTGCATCTGTACCATTTTTATGCTACTTTCGGGTTATTGTCTACTCCTTTTCCTTTACGAGTTTAAACATCTGTACACGATTCCGAATACCTAATTTGCGGTATATATTCAGTATGTGCTTCTTCAGGGTATTGACGGTGATCGACAGCTGATCACAGATCTCCGGATTTTCCATTCCCTGCAGCAAAAGTCCAAGAATCGTCTGCTCCCTTTTGGTCAGATTGTATTTTTGCACGGCCTCTGTCATCGTCAGCTTCTCTCGTTCCGTCATCTGATGCGTCCTTTCCTGATACAGACGATATGCCATATGATCCTTGAGCATATCCATCAGAAAAACATCCTCATAAGTGAAATCCTCCTTGCCGATCGTACGGTACAACGTCACGACGCCGAGAAAGGATTTGTTTCTGCCAAAGATCATCTGCAGCGCATAATGCCAGTTATTCGGCCGGTAAACGCGTCTGTAATACTCTGTATTGACCCGTTTCTCATCGGAAATAATGTCGGTCTCGCGATAGACCATGCTGCGCCCACTGAACATAATACCCCGGCTGTAATCAATACTTTCATAAATATCCGACAGATCCTCATCGCAGTTAAAGAAAACCGGCTTTTCCAGCTGCTCCTTCTGTCTCGCCGAAGCCAGATAAAAGTCCGCACTGTCAAAATCGATCACCGTCTTGATCTGTTCCAGAAACTGCTTGCGCATCCCGTCAAAATCATTTGTCGTATATATCTTATAAATGATACTGTTTAGTACAAGCCAGTCATTTGTTTCAAAACTCTTCATAGGCATACACCTCCTCAAACAAAAAAAGTACGCAAAGAGATATACACGTCTTTGCGTACTTTCTGAAATCTGTTTAATTCATGTTAGAAGTATACCACAATAGAATTACTTGTCAAGGGTATCTTTTCCTCCATTTTAGTGAAAAGCTGTCAGGAGCTTTTCAAGCAGTCCCGTAGACTGTAAGAACAGAATTACCATGATGACCGGTGTTACAAACTTGATCATAACGATATACAAATGCTTTCTGGAGAACCTGCCATTCGGATGCTCCATCTCCTCGATGATCCATTTCGGCTTTACCAGCCAGCCCACTAAGATCGTCGAAAAGATTGAGATGAACGGCATCAGGAAACTGTTGCTGATATAATCCATAATGTCAAGAAGCTGTCCTGTCATACCGTTCGGAAGCGGCACTTCCAGATAAAAGATACTGTAGCCAAGAGCGATCACAGCGGTTGCTGCCAGATAGATCACTGCAAGAACCAGTGTTGTTTTCTTTCTCTCTGTATGGAAGATCTCCATGCAGTTTGCCGTGATGGACTCCAGTACGGAGATACAGGAGGTCAGTGCCGCAAATACTGCAAGCAGGAAAAAGACAAGTCCGATCACACATCCGGCTTTTCCCATGGCATAAAAGGTCTTTGGCAGTGCCACAAACATCAGACTCGGTCCGGCTGACATGCCCTCCATACCGGAGAATACATAGATTGCCGGAATGATCATAATACCGGCAAGAAATGCTACTGCGGTATCCACAACCTCGATCTGGGCAACGGATTTGTTCAGATCAACCTCCTTCTTCACGTAAGAGCCATATGTGATCATAATTCCCATCGATACACTCAACGAGAAGAACAGCTGGCTCATGGCATCGAGTGTGATCTGTAAAAACTTCGAAACCGTCAACCCCGAGACATCCGGAATCAAATAAACCTTGAGACCGTCAAGTCCTGTACGCACAACGCCATCGGCACCCTTTGACTTCAGGGTAAGTGAAAATACGGCAATACCGACTACCATGATCAGCAGCACCGGCATAATGAACTTGCTGCAGCGCTCAATACCGCCCTCAACACCATTGTACACGATCAGTGCAGTTACAAACATGAATATCAGTCCGAACCACACGGAAGAAGTATTGGTAATAAATCCCGTAAAGTATGTATCCTTCGCCGCATCCCCGGAAGCACCGGTCAAAAATACAATAAAATACTTTAAGATCCATCCACCGATCACAGCATAATAGGTCATGATAAGCACCGGCACAAGAAATGTCAGAAATCCAAGCTTCTTCCAGCCCGGACGCATCGTCTCATACGCCTTGATCGCACTCTGTCCCGTCTTACGCCCGATCGCAATGTCAGTTGTAAGCAGAGTAAATCCAAAGGTCAGCACCAGAACCAGATAAATGATCAGAAACAATCCGCCGCCGTCTCTCGCCACAAGATACGGAAAACGCCATAAATTTCCCACTCCAACTGCACTTCCTGCCGCCGCCAGAACAAATCCGATCTGGCCACTGAAATTACTTTTCTTTTTCAATTTTTTAACTCCTTTGATCTGTTTTCTTTGTAAAAGTGAATAAATTCCTATGTTCACTTTTGCCTTCGCGCATATTCTAACATAATTATGTCAAATATTCAACGGATCCCCTGCCTCAGATAAGCCCTCTCTTTTTGCCCTCCATCACAGCACCCGCCTTATTCTTCACACCCAGCTTTTTATAGTTCTGTGCCATGTGATATTTGACGTTTGCCTCAGTCATATGAAGCCGCTTCGCAATGTCGGCACGGGACATCCCCTCTGCCTGCAGCTTCAGAATACTCACCGCCGTATCACTCAACCGCACGTCCTTCTGTCCAGCCTTTAAATAGCCCGGATAATAACGCGCCATCTGATCTGTCTCACTGCAGACCTCCTTCAAAAATGCCTGTCTTGATGCCGGTTCATCCTCCGAAGCATCTGCAGGCCATTTTATCCGCGCCAGAAGCGGCTGCAGCGCAACACCCTCTCTGGACAAAAGCCGCACAAAATGATACTCGCATGCCTTTGTAAGCACCTTATCCAGAAATGTTTCCCATTCGTCCTGCCCCATCCGGTAAAGTGTAACCGCCATCAACAGATCACATTCCATCAGTATGTAAGTCCGTTTCATCATGGACGCATAATATTGAAGCTTTACGAGCAGATTATACGCCTGCTCATATCTCCCCATCTGCAGATACACACGCACCTTCGTCAGAAACTGAAAACGGTCATAGGTACGAAACTCGATCTCCTCATCCGGTGCAGTTTCCATCCACTTTGCGATCATCGCCCGTTCACCGGCATAAAGCGCACATCGTATCTGAAAGGTCCGGATATTCGGCAGAAGCTGCTGTGCATTTTCCTTCTGCGCACGCTCCCAAAAACGCTGCATCAGCTCCAGAGCCTCGTTATATCTGCCGTTTTGGATGTGCAGCCATGCCAGAATCCCGTCCGCCACAAAACACTGCTCCAGTTTACCTCCTGCCTCCGCCTGCATTCTTCCACGGTTGGCAAGAAAGGATACCTCATAATTGTCTTCTCCCTTTTCTAAAAAGCTCTCCGCCAGAGCCAGATCCACCATTCCCTTGCCGTATCTGCCAAGGATAAACTCGACAACCTTACCGATCGAACGTGCCAGCTCCCGGTCACGCTTGCTCCACTCGCAGAAATCCTTTCCCCCGTTCATCTGGGATGGCTGGTTGCCGGTCACGGAAAATTCATACAATGTCAGCTTCCGTTCAAAAAGCAATCGATAGGACTGTTTGAAAATATTGATCATGTCCTCGCTGCCCCTCTGCAACAATGAAATATCCAGAAACAAAAGCCGACTTTTGGCAAGCTTTCTCTCGCTTCCCCGATGCTCCTTTGCATACTGCACAAGCTGCTGATACCATCTCTCGCTCTCCTCCGGATTGAGCAGTAAAGACTGCAGCATACTCATACCTGTCATCAGCTCCGGATTCTGACATATGATATCCTCCGACAACGCAAAATAATATTGCTTGAGGGCATAATAATCGGCACTGGTCGGCGCCCTTCTGACATTGTCCACCAGAACAGACACCATACGCTCCGTTGCACCTGCCTCCTGGTACATTTCCAGCGCCTTAGTACTCTCCCCGTCAAGTTGATAGCAAAGACCCGCATTTTCATATAGTGCCGCAAGCTTTTCCTTGCTGTACTTTCGTCTTATCCGCCGGCGCATGGATACTCCCATCGGATCATAAAGCTCATACCTGACCGAGCCGTCCGGACAGATCTTCTCCCGCAGAAAATTGCCCATCCATCTGGCACGTTCAATGAGCCATTCGATGTTCCGCTCTCCTGTGATCATCTCTGCCATGCGCACCGTAAAGGAATCTACAATGGACACCTCCATCAAAAACTCCTGCATCTGCGGTTCCCACTGGTCATACACATGAAATTCCAGATAGTCCCACACATGATCCTGTGACCACTTAAATATCTTCTCATAATGCTCGACACCCAGTATACAGTCTCTCCATTTATCATTTTCCCGGATTCTCTGATACAACATATACCACGCAAGCGGATACCCGCGGAATAAACCTACAAGCCTTCGCTCCATCTCCTCCGTCAGAATAATATCCGCCGCCTTTGTAAATCGTTTTACATCCTTCGGTGAAAAGAACAAAAGCTCCTCATCGATCACATAAAAGCCTTCCCTAAACCTGGCATCACTCATCCACGGAAGCACCGGACATCGTCCACTTAAGATCAGCCAGATATCTTCTCTGCGAATCAGCGCAAGAACTGCCTCCCGCAGCTTTTCATCATTCTCCCATGCCAGACGGTGCAGATTATCGATCACCACAATGCGCCTTGTCTTTACGCTCGGAAGCTTTAACTCCTCTGCGCACAGCGTTTCCGCATCAAACAGATCATATGTCTCCTTCTGCCGGATCATATAATGCTTCACCAGACTCGTTTTGCCGGAGCCTGTCACGCCGTAAATATAAGTGGTCATATTTTCCTCATCTGCCGCCTTCATAAGCTTCCACGCCTTGATCGGTTTGATATAGCAGTCACGTTCCCGTGCTTTTTTCGCCTTTTCCATTCCTTCTCCTCTCTGGTTTGTTATAACAACCTTCGTTGCTCTCTGTCATGCAGCCGTACAACCCATTTTCAAAACTGTCTTCGCCGGCTTTCCCTCCGACTTATTTCCAGGGCGCACACCACACACTCTTCCAGTGCCTTTTCTGCTCTGACAGTGGCAAGCTCCTCCGGTTTGACCTTCTCCTTCCGCACCGCAAAGCATGCATCGAACAGATCACTTTCCTGACAACGCTCAATCCCCTCTCCAAAGCAGCCGGCAAAGGCGATCACCTTTTTATGATACTTCTTTGCCAGAGCGGCGACTCCCGCCGGAGTCTTTCCCATCAGCGTCTGTTCATCCATTCGCCCCTCTCCGGTGATCACAAGATCCGCCGAAGCAATCTCCGCCTCAATGCCGCTCTCGCGAAGCACAATGTCAATGCCCTTTGCCAGATGTCCGTTAAGAAACATCAGAAATGCATAACCAAGTCCTCCTGCCGCACCGGCTCCGGGCGTCATCCGCCCGGTCTTATCTGTGCTTTCACATGTATCCTCTGCGATATCCGCAAAATGCTCCATTCCCTTTTCCAAAATCTGTACCATTTCGGGGTCTGCCCCCTTCTGCGGTGCAAATATCATACTGCAGCCGTTCTCTCCGGTCAATGGATTTGTTACATCACAGACAATCTGAAACTCACACTCCTTCAGCACCGGAAGCAGTCCGCTCCGGTCAATCCGAGCCGCCTGCAGCAGCCCTTCCCCGCCGCGACAGACCTCTTCTCCTCTGTTATTTTGAAAACGTACCCCCAATGCCTGCAGCATACCGATTCCTGCATCATTGGTCGCACTTCCTCCAATTCCGATAATAAAACGTCGACAGCCTCTCTCCACAGCATTCCGGATCATCTCCCCCACGCCGTAGGTTGTCGTTTTCATGGGATTTCTCTGATCGTCAGACACCAGCATCAGTCCTGCCGCCTGTGCCATTTCAAGCACGGCTGTCCGTTGCTCTCCCTTTCCGTATACAATATACTCCGCCTGTGTCAAAGTCCCAGCAGGACCGGTCACAGTACATGTCACACTCTCTATCTGCTGCTTTGCAAAGGTCAGTGCCTCTACCGTTCCCTCACCACCATCTGCCATGGGATATACCTTTATCTCACTGTCCGGATAAATCTGCTCTGCCGCCCGCTTAACCGCCTCTCCGGCTTCCTGAGAGCGCATACTGCCCTTAAACGAGTCCATCGCTATAATGATCTTGTTCATGTCTGGTCATATCCTTCCTTGAATCGAGTAGGAGGCGGTGACTAACCGCCGTCCTCTCACACCACCGTGCGTACCGTTCGGTACACGGCGG
>NZ_DBLXSO010000070.1:0-7584 GCF_057878315.1 Jutongia sp.
AAAATGAAATATTTTGAATGAATTGCAGAAATGCATTTCAGATATATTTGTACCTTGAAAACTGCATGACAAAAAGAGTGTCATTAGCGGCACTCAGCTAGGAGATATTTACAGAAAACAATTAGGATGCACTACTGTATGATTGCCCTGTTTTTTCCATTGCATAAATGGTTCTTACTAGTTTCTTTGTAGCATGGGATAAAGCAACATTATAATGCTTGCCCTCTGCTCGCTTTTTGGCAAGATATGTTCCAAATGATTCATCCCAATGGCAGACATATTTAGTCGCATTGTAAAGGGCATATCGAAGATAGCGAGAACCACGTTTTTCCATATGGGAGTAACAGTTATCAAGTTGCCCCGATTGATAGGTAGATGGGGACATTCCGGCATAGGCAAGTATCTTGTCAGGAGAATCAAAACGACTGAAGTCTCCGATTTCAGCAAGGATCATGGCTCCCATACGGTAGTTGATTCCGGGGATGCTAAGAATCGGAGAATTAACCTCATCCATAATGGATTTGATTTCGGTTTCAATTTCGTCAATCTCAGAAGTTAATTCCTGAATGAGCTTAATGGTATGTTTCAGTTCCAGAGACTTTGCTGGCATATTTGAACCGATTGAGTTTCTGGCGGCTTCACGAAACATTACTGCGGTATCTTTGCCATATCTGCCATGTGAGCTTTCAGAAAGCAGATTTGTAAGTCTGGTAAGATGTGCAGATGCAACAGCATGAGCAGACGGAAATTCAGAAAGCATTGCATAAACGGATGCCATATGGATTGTTGGAACAAGCTTCTCTAATTCAGGGAAAAGAATACAAATAAGGCGAGATACAGAGGTCTTGAGCTTTGCTCGCTCCTGTACTTTATCAAAACGATAACGAGTTAATGACTTTAGTTCTTCGTTGTGGTAAGATGTGTCTGAGTAGGACTTCAAGTTCACATCAGACATGATCATAGAAGCGATGGTATGGGCATCCACTTTATCCGTTTTCGTCTTTCTAAGGCTTAAACTTTTTCTGTAAAGATTGGTATGTAACGGATTGATAACGTAGGTCGGCAAACCTTTATCGAGAAGGAATCCCAGAAGATTGTAACTATAGTGTCCCGTGGCTTCAAGCCCTACTTTTACTTTGGTTAAATCATCTGATACGGACTGTATTTTTTGAAATAAGGTTTCAAATCCATCACGATTGTTAGGTATGGTAAAAGATTTGAATAATACTTCACCATCTGAATTAGTGATAAAGCAGTCGTGTTTGTCCTTTGCAACATCAATTCCAACGTATATCATAAAAAATCTCCTTTGAATAAATATTTTGATACTGTTTATAGAACCACTGGTACTCCTTGCGATTGTAACCTCGTTCTAAATAAACCGTCATGCGGTATCTAACTGATTAACAAATATACAAAGAGACTGTGGTTGTAGCCTTTCTTAAACCATCGGGTGGTAGGAGTGTGAAAACAATCCACAGTATCTCCAAAAGTATAGCATACAGACCTTGGAGAGGGTCTATAAACACTACTACTTTATAATACGAGGGAGTATGATATTATGATGAATCCGGCTTCACTTATGAAGATTATGAATGCGAGAAACAAGTTCGTTGAGAACCATCCGAAGTTTGCGGCGTTTTTAAACGCGGTATTTTCTGCGGGCATTACGGAGGGAACAGTAATTGAAATCACCGTCACCAAGCCGGGCGAGGAGCCGATCACGACCAATATGAAGGTGCTCCAGTCCGATCTGGATTTATTGGACGAGTTAAAGAATCTGGCGCAGTAACCCGGCGCGCGCGCACTGCATATGATATAGCGAAGTTATCTATAGGGAGTATAGAGTGGACTATAATCAGGAGCAGTTTTTCCGCGCGCAGTTTGATGTGCCCAAGATGCCTTTTTATATGAGCTACCCCATGCAGAATCTGTATCTGACCGAGATGGAGTATGAGAAGGATATGGACCGCATGAAGGAGCTGTATCCCAAAGAGGTTGGCAGGATTGTGGAGTGCGTGGAAGACGAATGTGACAGAATGGAATACGAGGGCAGCCTGATGTTTGATGAGTATCCGGACCGTCTGATGATTGAGATGGTGGTAGACCGCATCCAGAAGAAAGTCACAGGAGAAGACGGCGAACTGGAGGCAGAGCAGTTTCACGGAGGCATGCAGCCGCCGCCCGGACACAGACCGCCGCCACCGCCGCCGCCCGGACAGAATGATCATCTGCGGGAGCTGATCGGTGTGATTTTAAACAACGAAATGTACCGGAGACGCTGCCGTCACCGCCGCTGCAGACGCTGGTGGTAACGGGGGTGCGAAGCCCCGGATAAGATCGAAAACAATTCTTAAAAATCAGAGAAAGTCATTGCGGATTTATTTTAAAATGCATACAATATAACTATCGCGTTTTTGTGCGATAGTTATTTTGTGTTAATATAACTATCGCGTTTTTGTGCGCGGTAGTTATTTTGCGTTATATAGGAGGAATGACCGTTGCGGAAGGGAACCATAAAGGCAGCAGTCTTGGCGGCAGTGTTCATCGGAGCAGTGCTTATATTTGGAAGATTTATGAATGATACTAACGAGGATCTGACGACGGAGATGAAGGAGGCGACGCTGCCGGTCATCACCATGTATCAGGGCGATCAGGAACTGAATGAACTACACGGGTATGTGACGGAGATGGATGCCGCATATATGCGCGATACCATTACGCCGGTGGGGGAAGACCGGAAGCTTCCGATTGTGATACAGACGAATCAGACGGCGGTCGACACGATTTCCTATGAGATCCGCAGTCTCGATGCCACACGCCTGATTGCGAATGCGGATGTCACCTCCTATGAGGAGCGCAGCGGGAAGATCACGGCAGATCTGCAGATCCAGAATCTGCTGGAAGAGGGCGAAGAGTATCTGATGATTATCCGCCTCGGGAGCGGAGACCGTTCGATCTGTTACTATACCAGGATCGCGGAGCCAGTCGACTGCTATGTGAGCGAGTGCGTCGCATTCGTCAAGGATTTTAACGATAAGACGTTCAACGATGAGACCTCCGGAACACTGGCGACTTACATGGAGCGGACGACCGGGGATAACACGACGCTGCAGTTCGTGTCGTTAAATTCTTCTCTAAAGCAGGTGAGCTGGGCGGATTTTAAGGGAGAGCGTCTGACAGAGCCGGTTCCGTCAATCAAGGAGATCACACCGACCTACAACGTGATCGTGCTCGATTATGTGGTATCCAGTGTCAACGAGAGCGGTCAGATTGAATACTATAATATAGAAGAATATTACAGGGTGCGCTACACCACAAGCCGCATCTATCTGCTGAATTTCGAGCGAACCATGAACCAGATTTTCCGCGGAGAAAATGACAGCGTTTACGATCAGTATATCCAGCTTGGAATCCGCGAAGCGAACGTTGAATACAAGGCGAATGAGGCGGGAACCAGTGTGGCGTTCGTGCAGGAGGGAGAACTCTGGGGCTACAATACGGTGGAAAATACGCTTGCAAAAGTGTTCAGTTTCCGCGGTTACGAGGGAATTGACAGCCGCGAGAATTACGGAGAACACGACATCAAGATCGTCGGTGTGGACGAAGCCGGAAGCGTGGATTATATCGTGTACGGTTACATGAACCGCGGAATTCATGAGGGGGAAGTCGGAATTGCGGTCTATCATTACGACAGCCTGGCGAATACCGATGAGGAACTGGTCTTCATTCCGTCGGATAAGTCGTATGAGGTGATGAAGTCGGAACTCGGGCAGCTCATGTATGTAAATGAGGGCGGAGAGCTTTTCCTGATGCTGGACGGGTGTGTCTACGGAATCGATTTAAATACCCTCTCGGTGCGGGAACTGGTGACGAATCTGAGCGTACAGGATTTTGCGGTGTCCGCGTCCAACCGCTATTTTGCATGGATGGAGACGGAGGGGGATTCCCAGATGGGCAGCAGTGTGATCCACGTGATGAATCTGTCGGATCAGAGCACGCAGGAGATTGCGGCGGGCACCGGGGAAGCCATCAAGCCGCTTGGCTTCATGGATGAGGATTTTGTGTATGGCATTGCCAGACAGTCGGATATTTTCGAGGACGCCGCCGGAAATGTGACATTTCCGATGCACCAGATCCGGATTGTGGATGTCTCGACAAAAGATCTTATTGTGCAGAAAACATATGAAAAGAGCGGCTATTTTGTAAGCAGCGTGTCCATCGAGGACTACACGATGCACTTGAACCGCATCCAGTATAACGGCACGGCATATGTCCCGGCGGATCAGGATATGATCATGAACCGTGAGGGAGACTCCGGAAAGCTTGTCAATATTGCAACGAGCAGTTCTGCGGAAAAGGAGACCCAGGTACAGCTTACGATTGCCGGGGCATCCGCGGAAAAGGCGCCGAAGCTTCTCACCCCGAAGGAGACGATTTTAGAAGAGGAGCGCACGGTGGCAATCAAGGAAGAGGGCAGCACAAAGCATTATTATGTATACGTGAAGGGGAATGTGGTGCTGGCGACAGATGATGTCACAGAGGCCGTCACGGCGGCAAATGACAGTATGGGAGTCGTGATTGGAGATAACCTTCAGTATGTGTGGAAACGCTCCAGAAAGTCCGCACAGCCGGCACTGTCGGATATTGCGGTCGGTGCGGAGGATGCCGGAGCAGGAAGCATTGCGCAGTGCATCAATGCCATGCTGGAAAAAGAAGGAATCAATATCAGCGTGAACGCACTCATTGAGGGCGGAGAGACGCCGAAAAGCATCCTGAACAATACGATGAAGGATATGCAGGTGCTGGATCTGACCGGATGCAATATCGAGGAGGTTCTCTACTATGTCAGCTGCGGCAGTCCGGTATTTTCCATGACAGGAAGCACGGATGCGGTGCTGATTATCGGATATGACAGCAACAGCGTCGTGATATTTGATCCTGCACTGGGAACGACATACCGGAAGACGCTGACCGAGGCGGATGAGATGTTTACGGCGGCAGGAAATGTATTTTTCACATATCTGGTGAAATGAAAGTGCATAAAAAAGCTCTTAAAGTAGGAAATTATTCGTGTAAGTTTAACAGATTTCATGTTCTTCTATTGCAAATTGGAAATAGATGGGTTATATTTTGAGACGTAGTACTTGAAAAGAGGAAATGGAGAGATTATGAGCAGAAAAGAGATTGTTGTATCGAATGTCTCAGAGGAACATAGTAATCCGATTGCAGAACTGGTTCAGGTTGCCTGCAGATTTGACAGTGATATTACACTTGAGAGTAACAACCGCCGGATAAATGCGAAGAGTATTATGGGAATCATGGCATTTAACCCGTCCAAAGGAATGACGGTGAACATCGTTGCCGAGGGCAGTGATGAAGAGGAAGCATTAGTAGCAATGGAAAAGTTTTTAGTATGTGAGTAGTTTTTTTGATGAGGAGGAGGGCTCTCATAATGGAAAAAAAGACGACAGCGAAACTTGATGAGACTAAGGCAGCAGTAAAGGCAGCAGAAGCAAAAGTTGCGGCGAAGGTTGAGGAGACCAAGACAGCAGCGAAGGAAGCAACTGCAAAGGTTGTGGCAAAAGTCGAGGAGACGAAGAACGCAGCCAAAGAGACAGAGGTAAAGGCGGCTACAAAGGTAGAAGAACCGAAGAAGACAGCAGCTGAGACCGCAAAGAAAAGAAAACCAAGAACAAAGACAGCGAAGAAGGCAGCAAAGGAAGAGCTTAAGCCTGAAGTGTATATCCAGTATCAGGGACGTGAAGGCGTGGTAGAGGATGCCATTAAGAAAGTGACAGAGCAGTTTGTGGCAGAAGGTCACAGAGCATCCACGATCAAATCACTTCAGCTCTACTTAAAGCCGGAAGAGAACGCAGCGTATTATGTGATCAATCAGAAAATTGCTGGCAGAGTAGACTTGTTTTAATACATAGGCATAATAAAGGGACTGACGCTTTTAGCGGGCAGTCCCTTTTTGGATTTTGTTTAGTTCTGCTCTGCTTTGTACTTTGCAACCAGACGCTGGATGCGGTCATACGGATTTAAGAGATCGCTGATCGAGCTGTCGTGATTTAACGTATCAATGATATAAGCGATGTATTTGCTCATGTCGCAGTTGATATAATATGGCTTTGCAAGCAGTTCCGGTGTCTGATAGGTCAGGTTGGTGGTTACGACCTTGTAGATTGTGCCGTCTGCAACCGCCTTGTCAAAACGCTCCAGACCGTTGGTGAACAGACCGAAGGTTGCAACAACGAAGATACGGTTGGCCTTTCTCTTCTTTAACTCGGTAGCAACATCAATCATACTCTCACCGGAGGAGATCATATCATCGATGATAATCACATCCTTGCCCTCGACGGAGGAACCTAAGAACTCATGTGCAACGATCGGGTTGCGGCCGTCTACGATCTTGCTGTAGTCGCGGCGCTTGTAGAACATACCCATATCCAGACCGAGCACGTTAGCCAGATATACGGCACGGTTGGTACCACCCTCATCCGGGCTGATAATCATCATATGTTCGGAATCGATCTTTAAGTCTTTGACTTCTCTTAAGATACCCTTGATGAACTGATAAGCAGGCTGTACAGTCTCGAATCCCTTGAGTGGAATGGCGTTCTGTACACGCGGGTCATGCGCGTCAAAGGTGATGATGTTGTCGACGCCCATAGCGGTGAGCTCCTGCAGGGCAAGCGCGCAGTCTAAGGATTCGCGGGCGGTGCGCTTGTGCTGACGGCTCTCATATAAGAACGGGATGATCGCGGTAATACGTCTTGCTTTTCCGCCGACAGCAGCAATGATACGCTTCAAATCTGCATAGTGGTCATCCGGAGACATGTGGTTCTCGTAACCGCATACAGAGTAGGTGAGGCTGTAATTGGTAACGTCGACCATCAGATACAGGTCATAGCCGCGGACAGACTCTTTGATGACACCCTTTGCTTCGCCGGTTCCGAAACGCGGCACTGCGGTTGAGATGATATAAGAATCTCTGCGATAGCCCTTGAACGCAGGGTCGTTCTGGTGCTGGTGCTGTCTCTTTTCGCGCCAGCCGACAAGGTACTGGTCTACCTTAAGACCAAGTTCTTTGCAGCTTTCCAGTGGGATGAGACCCAATGCTCCGTCAGGCATGGTTTCTAAGTTTCTTTCATCGTTTGGCATGAATGGTTCCTCCATTAAAGAATAGTTACATAGGTTTTATTTTCAATAGATTGCTCTAATGAAATACAGGGATAAAAATGTTAACGGTGGCGCTTTAAGATACGGATGTCTGCGCCGAAGAGCTTTAATAATGTGTAATTGCTGGATATTCTGGATAAAACGCGCTCTGAATAAATATCGGCAAGCTGGTTCATCCCGAGGTTTGTGGAGATGATCGTGGATTTCTGCCGCAGAATGCGTTCGTTGATACATAAAAATAACTGCGAGGTCGTAAAGGAATTGGACAGCTCCGTGCCGAGATCATCGATGATCAGCAGATCGCAGTCGAAAATATTCCGGTGGGAAAGCAGTGCCTCCTCGTCCCGTTTGAACACGCCCTTGCTTAATATATCAAATAATTGGAATGCGGTAAAGTAA
>NZ_DBLXSO010000071.1:0-6764 GCF_057878315.1 Jutongia sp.
TATATAACTAAAGGGCAAAAAGCTCTGACAAAGAATTTTTTGCCTTTCATTATCATAGAAGAATCTTATTTACAGACTTTTTCTCATAGTCTCATTATAATGTAACCTTTCATTTTACCGTGGATAATTACAGACATCTTATAGATGCTTCCTATATAAAGATTTATGTGCAGTCCTTAGTGATCGCACTGCTGACAACATTGATATGTATTGTGGTGGCGTATCCGTTTACATATATTATCGCACGGACCAAAAGCCGCTTTAAAAGTCTTTTGTATATGCTTGTGATCATTCCGTTCTGGACCAATTCGCTGATCCGTATTTATGGATGGAAATCATTTCTTGGAACGACAGGCTGGCTCAACAGTATTCTGATGAAACTTCATATCATATCACAGCCGCTTGATCTTCTGTTTAAGCAGGGAACCACGGTTTTCGGTATGGTGTACTGCCTGTTCCCGTTTATGGTACTGCCGTTATATACAGCGATTGGAAAGCTTGACAGTACGCTTCTGGAAGCTTCCTGTGATCTTGGCGCCAAGGGCTATAAAACCTTTTTGAAGGTTATTCTTCCTCTGACGGCGAGCGGAATCTTCTCCGGCTGCATCATGGTTTTTATACCGTGTCTCGGGTATTTCTTCGTATCTAATATCCTGGGCGGCGGCAATTCGGATGTGATCGGTAACCTGATCGAGAGACAGTTTAAGAGTGGTAACAACTGGCCGCTTGGTGCAGCGTTATCCATTATCCTGATCGTGATCACGCTGGTGCTTGTCAAGCTTTATCAGAAGACCGGCGGTGACATGGACAGTCTGGGGGTGTAATTTATGGGAAGAAAAGCGAGACTGAAAACCAAAAGTATCTTTGGCAAGATTCTCTGCAGTATCGTTTATCTGGTGCTGTTTATGCCGATCGCCGTTGTCGTGGTCAATTCCTTCAATGCGACGACGAGTAAGCCGTATCTGACCTGGAAGGGCTTTACGATCGACTGGTATTTTAAATTATTTGAAAATGAATCACTGCTGGCTTCCTTTGGAAACACAATGATCATTGCTCTGATCACCACACTGTTGGCGACTGCGATCGGTACGCTGGGGGCGATCGGAATGTACAAATACAAATTCAAGGGCAAAAGCGTGATCGACGGACTTCTTTATATTCCGGTCGTTATTCCGGAGATCGTCATGGGTATTTCCCTTTTGACGGTATTTGCAAAAGTATCCGTTCCGCGTGGAATGCTGACACTGATCATTGCGCATGTGACCTTCTGTGTGCCGTATGTGATCTTTAATGTCCGGGCAAGGCTTTCCGGATATGATATCTCCATTGAGGAGGCGAGTATGGATCTTGGCGCTGACCGGATCCGGACATTTTTTGCGGTGACGCTTCCGGTATTAAAGCCCGGCATCACGGCAGGAGCTCTTCTGGCATTTACGTTATCCATTGATGACGTTATCATAAGCTACTTCGTAAACGGTAATACCATGACATATCCATTGCAGGTCATGGCAAGTATCAAGAGCGGAGTGGCACCGGATGTAAATGCACTTTCAACCCTGATCCTGGTTGGCACGATACTTTTCGTGGTATTGACACAGGGGAATCTGTTCAAGAAAAAAATGCAGTAATTTTGGTAAGAAACTCGTCAATGATTCAATTATATCTGTACGAAAAATGGGACAGATAAATTGCCGGTACATCGGTTCCGGATCTATGAATCCGGACAGAAAGGGAGGATTATTATGAGATATGGGAAAAGAGTAATGAGCGTTATGTTATCTTTGGCACTGCTTGGAACATCGGTCAGTCTGACAGGATGCGGAAGCAGCAGTAAAAAGGCGGAGAACGGAGAATTAAATCTGTTTATCTGGACCGAATATGTTCCGGATTCCGTGATCAGTGATTTTGAAAAGGAATATGGTATTAAGGTAAATGTGTCCACCTTCTCCTCTAATGAGGATATGCTGGCAAAGGTAAAGTCAGAGGATGAGGGAACCTATGATATTGTGCAGCCGAGTGATTACATGGTAGAATCCATGATCAAGCAGGAAATGCTTGAGAAGCTGGATCAGAAGGCTCTGACAAATCTGTCCAATATCGGTGACCAGTATCTGGATCCAAGCTATGATCCGGGCAATGTATATTCTATACCGTATCAGGGCGGCGTGGCTGCGATCGGTGTCAACACGGATAAGGTGAAGACTGACATCAAGGGCTACAAGGATCTGTTTGATTCGTCTTTAAAGGGACAGATCGTAGCACTGGATGATTACAGAGCCGTGATCGGTATGACAGAGCGAAGCATGGGACTGAGCATGAATGAAACAGATACATCAAAGCTATCCAAGGTGGCAGATAAGCTTCAGACGATCAAGGATAATATTGCCGTTTATGACAGCGACAGTCCGAAGTCTTCCCTGATCAGTGGTGATTGTAATGTAAGTTACTGCTGGGCAGCAGAGATCGCACTTGCTATGGAGGAAAATCCGGCGATCAAGATCGTATTTCCGGAGGAGGGTGCTTATAAGTTTATTGATAACTGGGCAATCTGCAAGGGTGCAAAGAATTATGATAATGCAATGAAGTTTATCAATTATATGTGTGATGACAAGGTTGCCGGAAAGGTTATCGAGGAATTCCCTTACTTAAATGTCAACCAGAAGGCAGTCGAGGCAAACGAGGATTACAGCAAGAATGAGGCAAAGAACATTCCATCCGATGTGTTTGAGAAAGGTGAGTTTGTATCAAATCTCGATACCGACACATTAAAGGTCTATAACGATATGTGGAACAAACTGAAAAACTAGTTACTATTTACGGGTAATTTTGTAGGAAAAAGATATGCAAACTTGTTTGCAGATATCTTTTTCCTGCGAAACCAAGCCGGAAAGGCTGTGGCTACACACACCCTCAGACAGAGGATGCAGGTTTTGCAGACTCTAACCGCAGGTTTTGCGGCGGTCTGTGGGCTGTTGTGTAGTTACACCGCAAATAGTAATAAACATATTGAACATTAACTTATAAACGGAGGTACACATTATGGAAGCAAAAAAAATGTATATTGATGGGGAATGGGTTATCGGCAGTATGGCAAAAACTTTTGATGTCATTAACCCGGCAACAGGTGAAGTCATCGACAAGGTCTACGAGAGCAGTGTGGAGGATACAAGGCTTGCGATCGCAGCCGCAAAACGTTCTTTCTATGAGACAAGAGAGTGGAGAGACATGGATTCCCAGACAAGAGGCGATATTATTTTAAAAATCGCAGATCTGATCGAGAAATACGCCGATGAGCTGGCGATGATGGATACATTAGACAACGGTAAACCGCTCCGCGAGGCAGAGGGGGATATCGGCGATGGTATTCATTGCTTCCGCTATTATGCAGGACTGTGCAAGACACCTCATGGCGGTGTTTATGAGGTAAATGACGGCTTTGGTAAAATGCATTCCTATGAGACGAGAGAGCCGGTCGGTGTCTGTGCGCAGATCACTCCGTGGAACTATCCGTTCCTGATGTCGGTATGGAAGCTCGCACCGGCACTTGCAGCCGGCAACAGTATTGTTTTTAAGCCGAGTCCAAAGGCTCCGCTTTCCACGATCCGTCTGTTCGAGATTTTTGAAGAGGCAGGTCTTCCACAGGGCTGTGTCAATCTGGTACAGGGTGATGCAGAGGTTGGCTCTGAGATGGGAGAGAATAAGGACGTCGATATGATCACTTTCACCGGAAGCACAAGAGTCGGTCAGAGCCTGATGCGTGCGGCAGCGACAAATGTCAAGAAGATCGGTCTGGAGTTAGGTGGCAAATCACCGAATGTGATCTTTGCGGATGCGGATCTGGACGGTGCCGTGGAATGGGCAATGATTGGTATTTTCTTTAATCAGGGTGAGGTCTGCTCCGCAGGCTCCCGCATTATCATTGAGGAGAGCATTCACGATGAATTTGTAAAGCGTCTCAAGAAGAAAGCCGAGGCGATGACAATCGGTAATCCGGTCAACAATCCGGATATTGGACCGGTCATCACTGAGAAGGACATGGAAAAGATTCTCTCCTATATCAAGAGCGGCGTGGAAGAGGGGGCCGCTCTCGTAACCGGCGGTGAGCGTTATATGGAGGGAGAATGCGCCAAGGGCTATTTCATCCGTCCAACCATTTTTGATAACTGTACGCCGGACATGAAGATCGTCCGCGAGGAGATCTTCGGACCGGTTGTAACGATCCAGACCTTTAAGACCGAAAAGGAAGCCGTTGACATGGCAAACGATACGATCTACGGACTGGCGGGCGCTGTATTTACCTCTGATATCACCAGAGCACATCGTGTGATCAGTGAGATCCGCGCCGGAATCACATGGATCAACTGTTATAATCCAACCTTCAATGAGGCTCCATGGGGAGGATATAAGATGAGCGGTATCGGCAGAGAACTTGGCGTTCATGGCATGGAGGAGTATCAGGAGGTGAAGCAGATCAACATTAATCTGACACCGGGGATTGTCGGATGGTATGAGCACTAATCGTCAAATATACCATAAAAAGATGGCTCAAAGCGTGAAAGTTCTACGTTTTGAGCCGCCTTTTTGCCTTGTAATTAAGGATAAAATGTGGTAAACTAGCGGACGGTAAAAGAACAAATGATTTAGGGAGGTAACAAATGTCAGAAAATACTTGTCTTGAGAAACAGCCGTTATCTCAGGAGATGCTTGACAAGATTGACGCATACTGGCGTGCAGCCAACTATCTGTCAGCCGGTCAGCTTTATCTTCTGGATAATCCGCTGATGAAAGAGCCATTAACCATGGATCATATTAAAAAGAAAATCGTAGGTCACTGGGGAACCGTACCTGGTCAGAACTTTGTATACGTACATTGTAACCGTGTGATTAAGCGTTACGATCTGGATATGATTCTTTTGTCCGGTCCGGGACATGGCGGAAACTTTATGATCGCCAATACCTATCTGGAGGGATCTTACAGTGAGATCTATCCTAACATCAGCCAGGACGAAGAGGGTATGAAGAAGATGTTCAAGCAGTTCTCATTCCCTTGTGGTGTACCAAGTCATTGTGCGCCTGAGACACCGGGTTCCATTAACGAGGGTGGTGAGCTTGGTTATTCCATCGCTCATGCATTCGGTGCTGTATTTGACAATCCGGATCTGATCGCAACAGTAATCGTTGGTGATGGTGAAGCAGAGACAGGTCCTTTGGCTACATCATGGCAGTCCAATAAGTTCCTGAACCCGATCACAGACGGAGCCGTTCTTCCGGTTCTGAACCTGAACGGATACAAGATCAGCAACCCTACTATCTTCTCGCGTATCTCTCATGAGGAGATCGAGAGCTATTTCGTAGGCTGCGGCTGGGAGCCGATCTTTGTTGAGGGTGATGACCCAATGACAATGCATAAGCTCATGGCTGAGGCTATGGATAAGGCTGTTGAGAAGATTAAAGCAATCCAGGAGAATGCCCGCAAGAACAACGATCCGGAGCGTCCAAAGTGGCCAATGATCGTTCTTCGCACACCAAAGGGATGGACTGGTCCAAAGGTTGTAGACGGACAGCAGATCGAGGGATCTTTCCGTGCACATCAGGTGCCGATCACCATGGAGAAGCCGGAAGAGCATCTTGCGCTTCTCAAGCAGTGGCTTGAGAGCTATCATCCGGAGGAGCTGTTCGATGAGAAAGGCACACTGATCCCAGAGCTTGCAGAGCTCGCTCCTAAGGGAGATGCAAGAATGGGTGCAAACCCACATGCAAACGGTGGTCTTCTGATGAAAGATTTAAGACTCCCTGATTTCCGTGAGTACGGTATCGAGGTAGATCCAGGTAAGACAAAGGCTCAGGATATGATCGAGCTTGGTGGATATATCCGTGATATCTTCGTACTGAATAAAGAGAGCAAGAATTTCCGTATCTTCGGACCGGATGAGAGTATGTCCAACCGTCTGTATAAGGTATTCGAGGCAGAGAACAGAGACTGGAACGCAGATCTGCTTGATTCCGATGACTGCCTTGCAAGAAACGGACGTATCATGGACGGTATGCTCAGTGAGCATATGTGTGAGGGTTGGCTGGAAGGTTATCTTCTGACAGGACGTCATGGCTTCTTCGCAAGCTACGAGGCATTTATCCGTGTTGTAGATTCCATGGCTGCTCAGCATGCAAAATGGCTGAAGGTTTGCAATCAGCTGACATGGAGACGTCCAATCGCTTCCCTGAACTTTATCCTGACTTCTAACGTATGGCAGCAGGATCATAACGGATTTACACATCAGGATCCTGGATTCCTGGATCACATCGCTAACAAGAAAGCAGACGTTGTCCGCATGTATCTGCCACCGGACACCAACTGTCTGTTATCCTGCTTCGATCACTGTGTAAAGAGCAAGAACTATGTCAATGCGATCGTAGCATCCAAGCATCCAAGCTACCAGTGGTTGAACATGGAGCAGGCTGTGAAGCATTGTACCCAGGGTGTAGGTATCTGGGAGTGGGCTAGTAACGATGAAGGACAGGAGCCGGATATCGTTATGGCATGCTGTGGCGATACACCGACACTGGAGACAATGGCAGCAGTTACGATCCTTCGAGATGAGCTTCCAGAGCTTAAGATCCGCGTTGTCAACGTAGTCGATCTGTTCAAGCTGGAGTCTAATCATAAGCATCCACACGGACTGAGCGACAGTGAGTACAATGCAATCTTCACAAAGGATAAGCCGGTAATCTTTGCATTCCATGGTTACCCAACACTGATCCATGAG
>NZ_DBLXSO010000072.1:0-5133 GCF_057878315.1 Jutongia sp.
TATAATGTTCTGAATAATATCCGAATGCTGGCAGAGAAAAATATACATGTGAGTATCCGGATCAATATTGATCAGCAAAACAGAAATGATGTTATGCAGTTGCTGGAACAGATAGATCCTATTTATTCGTCCTTTGATAATGTTGTTTTTTATCCGGCATTTGTTGTGGGTGGTGCATATTCTATGTCTGAGACAGAAAAGTTAGAATGTGTCAGGGAAATGCTGGAACGTATATCAGATGTTCGTAAACTTATGACAGGGACAAATTTATACTCCATGCCGAGAATGAATTCCTGCATGAAAGAAGAACCTAATTCTTATTGTGTGGATGTTTATGGCAATATATATAATTGCGAACAGATGGTGGGAAGAACGGAGAATGCCATTGGCACATTGGAGGATATTGAAAATCTGCCTGACCGGATAGAAAATAAAATTCTGGAGGACGAGTGTAAAGAGTGTGTATTTTTCCCGAAATGTTATGGCGGTTGCATTGCTAATAAAAATGCAGGGGATGTTGCCTGTATGATTGAAAAATATATAATATCGGCATATATGCAGATTATTTAAGGCTGATGATTGTTTTTGATGACTAGGAGGTGTTATAATGAATTATTCATTTATCAAACCAATCCTTTGCCCGTACTGCCACAAGCCTTATCAGACTGACTTCTGGGGGCGGTGCGTACATTGCAAAAGATTGCTGTTACCAGTGAAATACTAAGGAGTGAACAACATGGTTACATTTATTCCCCCATACATGGGTGAGGAGATCAAAAGTAATGCGGAGAGGAAAATGTACGATGTCCTTCAGGAGATGGATTTGAAGAATGCGTATGTTTTGCATTCGCTGGGACTTCCGAGACACCGTTCTAAGATTTATGGCGAGATCGATTTTGTGGTGGTCTGCGAGAGGGGCGTTGCCTGTCTGGAGATTAAGGGCGGTCGTGTGGAATGCCGGGATGGTCAGTGGACGTTTATTGACCGGTATGGGACGGAGCGGCAGAAGCCGGAGGGACCGTTTGCGCAGGTGACCGGCAATATGTTCAGTCTGCGGGATGTGCTTAAGAAGCATTTTGACCGGAATCCACATATGAAGAATCTGCTGATGGCAAGTGGCGTGGTATTTCCGGATATTACGTTTTATTCGGATTCGCAGGAGATTATACCGGAGATTGTGTATGACCGGAGCACGGAGGATATTTCTTCGTATATGAATGCAGTGTTTGATTATTGGCAGGCAAGGCAGCACAGAGAGCCGAGCAAACTGTCTCCTTCGGATATCCGCGAGATCGTTCAGTTTTTGCGGGCGGATTTCTGTTTTATTCCATCGCTCAATGACCGGCTGGAACAGGTGGAGAAGCATCTGGTGCGGCTGACGGCAGAGCAGGCGCAGCTGATGGATGCGCTTGGAATGAATGATCATCTGATCGTGGAGGGAGGAGCCGGAACCGGCAAAACGCTGCTTGCGGCAGAGTATGCGAGAAAGCTGGTGGAGCAGGGACGTAAGGTGCTTTATCTTACATACAATAAAAATCTCGCACATCATGTGGTTCATGCATTGCCGGAGACGGATTTATTGAAGGTTGTGAATATTCATGCGCTTTTCGGAGAATATGTGCCGGTGGATGTTCCGATGATGAAGGAGGATCCACAGCGGTATTTTGCGGAAATTCTGCCGGAGGTTTTCTACGATCATATCAGTAATCTGGAGCAGGAAAGTCTTGAAAAGCTGCAGTATGATCTGCTGGTCATGGATGAGGGACAGGATATTTTGAAACCGATCTATCTGTATTCGTTGGACTGTCTGTTGAAGGGCGGTCTGGAGAAGGGCAGATGGGTTGTCTTTTACGATGAGAAGCAGAATATTTATAATCCGGAGTATCAAGATGGCATGGATATTCTTCAGTCGTATGCACATACAAGCTTCCGGTTGTTTGTGAACTGCCGGAACACGGTTCAGATCGGTACCTACAGTGCGAAGGCGAGTGGTGTGGCGTTTGGCGGTTTCCTGCGGGAAAACGGGGAGGAGGTCGGCAGGATTTCCTATGCCGATGACCATGATTTTGCAGGAAAGATTAAGGAGTTGCTGAAAACGCTCCGGGGAGGTGGCGTTTCGATGGGAGACGTTACATTCCTGTCGCCGAAACGGTATCAGAATTCCAAGCTGTCACAGGCCGGTGTTGCTGTCAATGAATTAAAGGATGGCTTTGTCCCGGATGAGAAGCGCCCGGTTTATGCGACGATACAGGGCTTTAAGGGACTGGATGCCAAGGTGGTGATCCTTTGTGATGTGGATGCACTGCGCCGGGAGAAGTTTTCGCAGTATATGTATATTGCGGGGACGAGGGCGCGGACACTGCTTTACATTGTAGGTTCGCAGGATTTCTGGAAGGAACATGAAAACGCCTGAGGGGGACATTTATAGGAGAGAGTCTTGATGTGATCTGGCATACTGCTACTTGGAAAACTGCAATTTGATGGGGATGCAGTTTCTTAAGCGGCATTTTCTTGTGAACTATTGTAAAAGGTCAAAGTGGTTGTTATACTTGGCAATAGAAATGAGTATAATAGAACTGAATTTTCGGAATTGCGGATATCATTGGTGGTGATGTTTGGCAGTGGGATATATTTGTCTAGTGGAGAGAGAAGTTTGCTTTACAATTAAGAATGAATGTATTATACTGCAAATATGGAGAGAGGCCAGCGGAAGCAAAGTAAAGATGAACGGGACAGCTCATCTTCCCTATTGGGGGACATGAAACATACCATAAAAGATTCTCTATTGTACAGAGCGCTGTCCGAAATTGTTTGTTAGAGGTATCTGTTAATACGGATACCTCTTTTTTTAGAGGATGATAGCATATGTTTACAAAAGAAGCGTTACTGTCCTGTTCAACAGCACCAAATATTAATAGCATTTCATTGGAACTATATAAAGAATTCTCGGAAGAGTATCTAATTCCAAATATATTTCATTATGATTTTCTGGATGGAGACTCTATAGATATCGAGTTTACGGAATGGGGCATATATCATATGCTGTCTATTCAACATATTGACAGACGGGTGAAAAAGACAAGATTCTTTTCGGAAATAGAAAAGGGATTATCTTTCGATACGTTCCGAAAGGACCGAAAAAAGAATCAGAGATTTAAGAAAGAAAAAAAGAGAATTACAATGTTTGCATGTGTATATTATGTTCTGTTAAATGGAACCATATTTTATTTACCCAATAAGAGAGTTCGTAATACAGCGGAAGTAGAAATGGATTATATTGTATATCAGAAGCTGGAGAATATATCACCACATGGAATAACCTATAATGGTATTCTTAAAATCTCCCCCGTCCCTGTTTTGTGAACAGAACCCGGAGGAGAGAGCTTTTCTGTGAATGAAATCCACGGGAATATATTACTGGATTGCCGCACTGCACAGGGTATTCAGATAATCGGTCAGTGTTTCCTCATCGGCTTTGGCACGGAAGTTATCGCCAAGCTGCTGCAGAAGCTCTTCAATTTCGCGACAGTAGGACCGGTACTCGTCATGTGCGGCTTTGAAGAAGGTGTGGGCGTGTTCGTTGAGATCGCCTTCCATCTCGCTGATCGGTGTGTGGATATCGGAGATGGTGTACTGGATGCTGCCGCTCATCAGTGTTTCCAGAGATCGCCAAAAACCACCTTCCATCACACGGTAATCGTGTTCTTCAATCTCAACCTGATCCAGGAAGTACTGGAACCGGTACATGGCATAGTAGTCGGTGTTGTCAGACAGCTCGGTCTGGAACAGCTCCAGCAGATTTTTGGAACTGTGGGTGATCTTGTCCTTGAACGTCCGGAAGCAGTCTGATTTCCGGTGAAGCTCGTACAGTTTTTGGAGTGCATCCATGATCTGCGGTGCGAAAAGCTCCTGAATGTATGTCCCATAATATGTTGCGGCGTATTTTGCAATGCATTTGGAATTGCCCGGAGTGACATAGGCGGAGGCTGTGTTGTATGCTTTTTCGAGTGCTGTCTTTTTGGCAGCAGCGCATTCGGAGCGGCTGTTATAAAATTTTTCCATGACAGATGCGTTGAATGGGAGAGAGTAAACCTCGTAGATTCGGTTCGCTTTCAGTGTATTATGAAACAGCGTGGCGAGAGCGGAATGGGACTCGTGGAAGCTGTCATATCCGTTGGCGGCGGCTGCCTGACTGGCGGCAAGGCTTGTGTCCGGATCCTGTGTGACCGGCAGAGTGATGTTTGTCACGGTGATGCCTGCTTTGGAATACTGCTCATTGGTAAATGGATTGTCGATCTGCACATCGCCAATGCCAATATATTCATGTCCGGGCTTTGAGATCGGAATCGAGAAGCTGTTACTGCAAAGATAGATCTGCGGCTCATCGGCATCAATGAGAGAGGCAAGCTCTTCCTGATTGATTGCAATGATGTCCAGCTTTTTGAGAAGTGACTGATCGGCACCGGTATCCTTAAGAACCTTCTGCAGTGTTTCCTCTTTGGCTTTTAAGATGTTCCGGTCTTCGGCAGACATTTCGATGTGATCCGGATAATTGACATCAAAGATGACACAGAGCTTCCGGAAGCAGTTTTTGTCGGCAGGATCAAGTGCGCGTAAGCGGTCAGCCTGCGTTTCGTAATAATGCTGGCAGAGCCAAGTAAGAAGTCTGCCGTCCGAATAGAAGGACAGGATCTCGTTCCGGTTGAAATGCTCGCGCAGTTCATTTAAGGAATGGATCGTCGTCCCCTCGAGTGTCAGAATGACTTTTTCTTCCGTGGTGGCAGTGCTTTGTGTGAGGACAGGATTTAATAATTGATTGATCATAGTAGGTTCTCCTTTCAGTAATCGGCTTTTGTTTTGAAAAAGCCGGCATATTTTGTTGGTTGGTAGCTGTATCATAGGATTTCATCATGACAAAATGTGTCAGCCTCAAAAGAATTTTTAAAGAATAACTAAGACTTCCCATACCTCAAATTGATGTATGCCCATAATATTTCTTATGTCCAGTTGCTTGCAATGGCATTTTGCCTGCCAATGCATTAAAAATCCGTGAACTGTGACTAAAAAATTGTCTTGTCACTTACGGATTTCGAAAAGACTAATTGCTTTGCTGCTTTGATTTTTGATAAACAC
>NZ_DBLXSO010000073.1:0-4934 GCF_057878315.1 Jutongia sp.
TGTTGTTCTTGCTGTACTCAACCATCTCTTCAGCCATATCTGTATCACGGATACGAGACTCAGCAGACTGTGTATTCTCAGAGATGTTGTCAAGGTTAGCGATTGTGTGCTCAAGTCTGTTCTGTAATGCACCTAACTTAGAACGCATAGCAGATACAGAGCTGATTGCCTTCTGAACAGAACTCATTGCCTGACCTGCTGCAGAGAAGGTAGATACTAACAGTTGGTTAACACCGATACCAGATGCAGACATGTTGGAAATGCTGATCCTGATAACCTGTCCGTTTAATGCACCAACCTGAAGGCTCTTAGATGTGAAGTTACCATCGATGAGGTTCATGGTGTTGAACTGGGTTGTAGAAGAAATTCTGGTGATCTCAGATGCTAACTGGTTGATCTCCTGCTGGATAGCTGTACGATCTGCAGTCGTATTTGTATCGTTTGCTGCCTGAGTAGCTAACTCATTCATACGCTGTAAGATAGAGTGTGTCTCGTTTAATGCACCCTCAGCTACCTGGATAAGAGAGATACCATCCTGTGCGTTGTCAGAAGCTTTGTTTAAGCCTCTAACCTGGCTTCTCATCTTCTCGGAAATTGTAAGACCTGCAGCGTCATCGCCTGCACGGTTGATCTTGTAACCAGAAGATAACTTCTCAGAAGACTTTGCCTGTGCGCCTGTTGTGATACCTAACTGTCTGTTAGCGTTCATTGCTGTAAGATTGTGCTGTACTACCATAATTGTTTCCTCCTTGAATATGATGCAGCATCCATGCTGCATATGCTTTGTAGTGTGGTTTCTGCCTCTCCCGGCCGTACGCTCCGCTTAAGCTTCCACCTCAAGTAACAATTGTTATCTTGTTTACTTGTAATATATATCGGACGAAAGCCACGATACTTTATAGAAAAAAGAAAAATCTTTTTACTATCTGCAATTATTTTTTGTTGTCCGTAAACTGCGGCTCCATATAGCCGGACTTCATCATACTCTTGTAATACTGATTGACGACCTTCTGGCTCTTACGCACTTCCTTGACCTGTTTGCGCACAGAAGCAAACTTCTGCGTCATCAGATCTTTGTTGCGCGCCTCCTGCGCCTGAATCGTTGCGCTCTTATCAGTCAGCCTGCGGATGTATTCCTGCATTTCCGCAATCTCTTCGCGGTATTCCTGCTGATTGGTCTGCAGATCTGCTTTTATCTTATCGTAGACCTCCTGGAATCCGGTGTCAAGAAGTTCCAACTGTTCGATCTGCTTTGCTTTTTCCTCCACGCAGGCGTCAAAGTCATCCGGATCAAGGCCCGGATTCTCCAGTTCTTCCTTCTGTCGTATATTCAGTTCAATAACCGCATCCAGAACCGCACTTTTTTTCTTCAGGCTCTGGATCATGATTGTAAGATATGGATTCTTCTCCATTCGCTGCTCCTGTCAATCTGTTGTAACCGGCACACCGCTGCTTCTATCTTGATGCATGTGCCGTTCTCATAACTTCCTTCCATGTATCACGCATGGTACGAAGATGCTTTAGCACCTCTTCCATGATGTCTTTATCTTTTTTTATATTTGCCTCGCGAAGGCGCATCAACAGATAGTTGTAGACCTCGTCAAAATCCTTTGCCACCGGATATTTATGGTCAAGTGTACTCTGAAACTCCTCAATAATGCGCTGCACCTTCATAATATTATTGTGTGCTTTCTGAATATCATTCGCATCAATCGCCTCGATCGCAAGATTCGCAAATTTGATTGCCCCCTCATAAAGCATCAAAGTAAGTTCTGCCGGGGAAGCGGTCATAATCTTGTTATTGGCATACGCTGCATATCCCTGATTCGCTAACATAATACTATCCTCCATACATGTATTCGTCTCTGCCGATGTTTTTACACATTCGGCAGAGACGCTGTCACGGCATTATGCCGTTTAATTTCCAAACAGGTTTGACAACGATGATGTCTGACTGTTCAGCTTCGATAATGCTGTTTCCATCGCGGAAAACTTATTGTAATAGTAGTCTTCTTTGTCCTGCAATTTTTCTTCCCATTTCTTGATGAGATCCGTATAATCGCTGTATTCCGACGCCATCTCCTTGTCATTGTATACCTTGTAGCTGCTACTTAAAGTAGACGACTTCATTTTATCACCGATTGCCGTATATAGGTCAGATGTCAATTGTTGCATAAAGGAAACCACCGTATCCGGATCTGAATTGATCATTGCCATCAGTTTATCGTCATTTCCAGACGTAGCAGTATCATCGGAATCGCCGTCAATATGGTATGCATATTCCTGATTCTCAGGTGCATTGAAATAACCAAGTGTCTTAATTCCGAAATTTGACAGATAATAAGTCTTTCCATTTACTTCATAACCCTTGCTCATAGAGTTTGTCATGGTACTCATGATCTTTTCAAGGCTCTCATCACGGCGCAGCAGGGAATCTTTGATCTTCTGCTCCCATTTTTCCACCTCTGTGTCTGAAAGCGCATCTTTTTCTTCATCTGTCAACGGCTCATAACCCTTTGCAGAATCTGCATTGTAAAGAGATGTCATCTCGTTGATCAGCGCATTGTACTGTGTCAGGAAATCCTTAATCTTATCGTAAACTCCCTGTGTATCTGTCGATGTGGTAATGCTGATCGCATTCGTATCTCCCACACCGGTTGCCTGCAGCGCCGTAATCGAAAGTCCATTGATCGAGTAGGTATTCATGGAACTTGTATATTTGATTCCATTTAAAGTAATCTCGGAATCTGTACCATCGATCTTCTTAGCATCTGAATTGTACGTTACGTTCGTGCCGTTCTGAATCTCATGGGCACTCTGCACCTGGCTCACAAAGTCTGCAAATGCGGTTGCATACTCTGCAGAAGTCTCATCCATCGCCACGAGCTTCGACAGTACCGCATGTTTATCAAGTACCTCCTGATCTGCCTCCATGGCGGTCTTATTGGTCGTAATCTGTGATGCGTAGGTATTAGTAAGCGTCGTCACCCCCGCCGAACCATTCGCCGCATAGGCATTCTTTACCGCTGCTGCAATGCTTGCTCTGGAAGCACTGTCAGAGCTGTCTAACGTATCCTCCGCATTTTCAAATGCATTGACTTTCTCAACATTTGAGGTCATCTTGTTGACAAAATCATCTGTCAGAGTGTCCTTGTTTGCTTCTTTTAAATCTGTAAGCACATCTGCGGCACGGCCGATATCTGTTGCTGCGGCTTTCTGATGATACACCATCTTCTGGATTTCACCCTGTGTGCAGGCAGAAAGTGCAACTGTCTTGCCGTCTGCTACTTCATTACCGTCACTGTCGATCTGTACCAGATTGCCACTGCTGATTTTGTATGTATTCCCGTCAGAACCCGCCAGAGTATTGTTGTCATTCTGTGTGTAGGTCACACCATTTCCATCCGTATACTTGTAATAACCGGTTCCACGCGATTCTGCGGTTACCTCATAGTAATTGGTGTTCTCCTTGATCGTGGCAGTGTTCACCGTACCGTCATCCGCCGTATATGAATACGTGGCATTGCCGTCTGTGTCCTTCCCGCCGGTTGCTTTCCATACATGACCGTCACCGTCTGTGTATGTGCCGTCGTCATTCTTGGTGTAAACGTTATTGCTGCCATCCTCATAGGTAATCATCCTGCGGATATAGGTTGTATCACCGTTCTCATCCTTATAGCTGTAAATGGTATTACCAAGACTGTCCGTATCGGACTTCGTGTAGACATTTCCGTTTGCATCCATCAGGGAATCCACACGCTGGGATGCCGTCATTCCAAGCAGTGTCTGCAGTTTTTTCTGATCTGTATCAGAAAGACCGCTGCTCTTTAAAGCATCCATCATTGCCGAATAAGCGCTGGCATAACCATAGGATGCGGTCAGGTTGGCATTCTGTGCCGTCTTCGTCTTGTAGTCCTCCTGCGCTGCCTTGTAAGCCGCAATCGCATCGGTGATATTCTGGTTAAGTTTATTGCCGTCTGCATCATAATACTGTGTATAGGATGTATAGGTTGCATCGGTTGCATCGGATTTTACATTCAATCCCAGTTTGGTAAGCGCACTGATACCGTCAGCATTGCCGCCCGTAAGTGTAAAATCGTTGTCTTTTCCTGTCTCTTTGGAGCTCACAAAAATACGATGATTTGTTGCATCGAAGTTCGCGCTGACACCCGCATCTTTTAAGGACGCAATGAAACTGCCGACTGTTGTTCCCTGTGTCACTTCAATGGAGGTCGTTGTTCCGTCGCCTTTTGTCAAATTTATCTTACCGTCCCCACCGGTATAGCCGAGTTCTGCCAGTGTGGTACTGGTTGACACGCTGCTATCCAGCTGACCGCCGGTCAGATATCCCGCCTGCGCCACGCTGATAATATTCAGCGACTGCGTGCCACTCGGTGCACTGTTGCTCGCCGTTACCGTTGCCTTGGTGGTGTCAGATACAGTGGTAGATTTCAGATTATAGGCGCTGGAAAGCTTGAGATTACCCACGCTGGAATACAGACTGTAAATCTTGGTATTGAGCGTCTTCCACGCATCCTGCTTCCAGGAAAGCTTAGTCTGTGCTTTCTTGTACTTGTTGGTCTTATAGTTATAAGAAGATACCAGAGCCGAGATGATCGCCTCTGTGTCCAGTCCTGAATTTAATCCGGTAATACGAATTGGCATATGCTCACCGTTCCTTTCTATAACTTCTCATCCACAAGGATTCCCGCGATCTCCCATACCTTGGCGATCATGTCCAGTGTCTCCTCCGGCGGATACTCCTTGATGACTTCCTTTGTGGTCTTGTCGATGATCTTGATTGTAACACGGTTCGTCTTGTCGTGAATTCCAAAGATTGCCTCCGAGTTCTTCATCTGTTTGTTCAGATCATTGACCGCTTTTTTTAACTGAGTGCCCTGCTTTGCATCTTTTTCCTCGGACGGATTCTTATC
>NZ_DBLXSO010000074.1:0-4917 GCF_057878315.1 Jutongia sp.
ATCAAATTCATATAAAGCAACAATATCCTCAAATGTTGTTCCCGGTTTATATCTTCTTGTCATAGGATTATAAAATAAATTCTTATATCCATCAATCAAAGAAAAATAACTAATATCCTCTAATTTTTCAAAAGCATATTTGCGATTTGAAATAACCATGCCTTTGCGCTCAACAAGATTGTTTATTTGTTCTTCATAAGTCAAAAATGGTTTTAAAGCTGTTTCTGTCATATTTCTCCTACTATAATCATTTATATACAAAAAACGGAGGGCCCTCAGGTCCTCCGTCCGGTCGCAGGCATCGCAAGTTTCTGCAACCTGATCACTGACAGATATTGTAGCATAATCCCTTTCAAAAGACAAGAGATTATTTAATATCTGTCAATGATTATTATATTACTTTCATTCTTTTTTAAAACAAATCCAGCATATTATCCAGATAAATCGCCTCCCGCACCAAAAGCTGATACTCCGAGCGTGTCATATAATAAAGCAGAAATTCCAGGATCAGGGCGCTGCCGAGACCTCTGCCCTCAATCTTATAATTAGAAAATCCCATCGGCAGATAAATGTCTTTAATATCATCAATCCCGATAAAGCAAGAATTTGTCATTGCTTTTGAAAAACGATAGCTCTCCTGTGCCCCGGGAGCATGGCAATGATGATCCGGGACACTTTCTCCCAGATTTTTACGGCTGACATTCTCATAACAGCGCTTCCAGTCCGGGCAGGCATAATAACAGCATTCATTGCATAAAAACTCGACCTTGTCCTTTTCGGTTTCAGTCAGTGCTTCAAGCCGGTCAAACGATTTGTTCAGACGAAAATCCGGTACCACATAGCGAAATTCTTTTCTTCGCACTTCCTGTAAATATGAAGTTTAAAATCCCCGCGCCTTCAGATTGGCAACAAGCTGCACATAGAACTCGCGTACATCAAAACAGGGAATATTCTCGCGATTCAGATCAATCACGTCGCCATGGGAAATTCCTCGTTTTCCTTTGATCGTCAGAAACTGATAGTTCTCGCCCCACGGAAAGGATTCCTCTCCCACAAGCCCATCGTTTGCACCGTCAAAATATTTCACCAGCGGATAGGTAAAATTGAGCGGAAATCTTCCGGACATTGGCCGGTTGAGCTTTGATCCGACCGACTGATAATAAATTGCCGGATCATCTTTGATCTCATCGTTAAATACCTTGCAGTTTTCAAAGGTAAGATCATATACGGCTGCAAGAAAATCCGGATTCACATCTCCAAGCTTAGCGGCACCGGTATTATATGCTGATTCAACCATATGCTGCTGTTTTTCGGAAATTTTATGAAGCAGATAATCGGCGAACTGACAGCCTCTGTGCGGCGTGTTGATCGTTGTCACCGATGCGATGCAAGGTGCCACGTCCGTCAGTGCGATCATTGCTCTGGAGTCCAGCCCCCCCTTGGAATGCGCAATGATATTTAACTTTTCGCAGCCGGTTTCCTCAATGATCTGATGCACTCTCACGGCAAGCTCCCTTGCACTGTCTCTTACCGCAGAGGCGCTGTTATGATTGCCATAGTAGACCGTTGCTCCGTTTCGCTCAAGCTCTGCCGGGATCCTTCCCCAATAATTTAAATGCTCAAAATCCCGGAAAAACACACCGTGTACCATCAGTATCGGATATTTTGTCTGACAGATCTGCTGCTCCTTACGCTCCCGATTTCTCAGGTCACGCATCCGTTCCATTTTGATCTCCTGATCAACGGTTTTGATAATAATATGAAGCATGATCAGATGAAGGATTGGGATCCACCCACACACGATTCCAAGAACTCTCCAGCGGATGCCGAGCTGTTCCGATGTAAGATAAACCGTAATAATACCGATCCAAAAAATAAGAGCCTCAACAAGAATACCAATACCTAGACGGATCAGCCAGTACATTGTCTGCTGTGTGATCCCTGCCGGTCCGTCAAACCACTTCTGATAATAACCGAAAAATCCAAACAGCAAATAAACAGATAATAATATCGTAGTCACACAAAAAAGCTTCAGCATGATCCTTCCAAAATTACAGATTCTGATTCGTTTCATTCTTTCTCCTTTTTCCGATTGTTAATCTCTATTTAATGATTCTTCCGTGTGACACGGAACGTTGCTTCTACCATTGTAATCATTAAAATAACAAAAATCAACAGATAAACCGGCATAATGGAAAAAGAAACCGCATTGCCAAGAAGTCCGAAAAGCGGTGGAATAAACGTTGAGCCTACATAGGCACTTGCCATCTGGATCCCGATGATCGCCCCGGAATTTGCGGCTCCAAAATTATATGGTGTAGAATGAATGATACACGGGTAAACCGGTGCGCAGCCAACGCCCATCACAAGGAATGCCACGAAAGCAACCGTATATGATTTCACCGGCAGACACAGAATAAGAATGCCCAAGATCAGAATCGACGTACCAAGCAGGATCATTTTGCGGTCACCAAGCTTATCGGTAATGATTCCGCTGATAAATCTTCCGGCTGTGATCCCGATATAGAACAGTGCGGCAAATCCGGCAGCACGATCTGTGGCGATTCCCTTTACCTCAACAAAATACGTGCTTGCCCACTGCATGGTAGTAGCCTCGGTGGCACAATATGCGAAAAATCCAATCAGAAGAAACGGGACTCCCTTGATCCGGAGTGCATCGATCAAGCCAACGCTTTTGGCATTATCCTGAACCACGCTCTGATTCACCTTCCAAACAGGCAGAGTGATCAGTAAAAGCAGCGCAATGCCAAGCTGCATCAGACCGACAATGCGGTAGCCACTGTGCCACGTCCTGTTTGCCAATGCATATCTCATAATAAACGGACTGACAATGGTGCCAACACCCCAAAAGCAGTGAAGCCAGCTCATGTGCTTCGCTTTATAATGAAGAGCCACATAATTATTCAAAGCAGCATCGATTGCACCTGCACCGAGCCCATATGGAACAGCAAAAGCGATCAGCATCCAGAACCGGTCAGAAAACGAAAATCCAAGCAGTGCAATTACCGTCAGAAAAACACTGGAAACCGTTACGATCCTTGTACCTAATTTTCGCGTCAGCCGGTCCGAAAGGAGGCTTGAGATAATGGTTCCTCCTGAAATAATCATGGAGACGATCCCCATGTAGGACACCGGCACGCCAATCTCGGTATGCATAACCGGCCAACCGGATCCCAGCAGTGAATCCGGCAGACCTAAACTGATAAAAGCAATATAGATCAGTATAAGTAAAAATAAATACATTTGAACATTCTCCGTATCTTATTAATCCTGGACTTTATCATCGGATTACATGGTTACTTTCTCTTTGTTTTGATGAAGACAATTTATTGGCAACGATAGGAAAAATATTTTCTTCCCTGCTCCTGCCCTGCTCCAATTTTATCATAAAAACGAATGGATGGTGTATTCCAGTCAAGGCAGCTCCATTCTATCTGTGAGAAACCGTCCTGCTTCACAAATTCCTCCAGCTTTGCAAAAAATATTGTTCCTAATCCGCAATGGCGATACTTCTCAATTAAAAACATATCCTCCATATGAACTCCGCCCTCTGCCGCAAACGAACCAAACACCGGATAATAAACAGCATATCCGATTGCCTCGTTATCATATTCCGCAATCAAAGCAGTTGCTATTTTCTTCTGGAAGATCCAATAATGCAATTCCTCCTGGGACCCCGTCATATCCTGCGGTCTCTTCTCATAGGCAGCCAACCCTCTTATCATAGTTTGAAGCAAGGCGATGTCCTTTTCTGTAGCTTTTCTTACCGTAAACGTTTCATGCATTTTTATTCTTCCTTTCATACACGCTTTCCACTATTCTCATATTAAAACTGCGAATAATTATTTGTAATAAATTCATAGGCTTCTTCTGAATGTTTAAATATTTTAACCCTTGCACCATATTGACTTAGTTCCTGCCATAAGTCGTTTTTTATTCGATTAAATTCTATTACCCATTTTATGTTCCACCATAAAAAATTCCATGTTGGTTTTGAATTATAAGACTCTCTTCCATTTCTTTGATTCATCCATCGCTTAAATACCCTGATCAATCTTGTCATCGTATATTCATCCAGCACAATAATATAATCACAGCACTTAAAGCTCTCCTTCAGGATTTTTCTCGGAGAGCCCTCTACAATCCAGTTATTTTCTTTTATGATATCATGAAAATATCGATCTCGTTCCTCCGGGCTTCTTTTCACATCTCCACTCGAAGTCCTTTTCCAGACAATATTGTCTTTTTCATAATACGGAATATTATATTGTTTTGATATTCGTTTGGCAAGGGTTGTTTTTCCGCTTGCAACCGAACCGATAATGTCTATTTTCAAACAAAGACCTCCTCAAGCCAGATGTTTTCTGTTTCTTATCTCCTGCAATGAATTCAATGGTAAAGAAAATCGAAACTATTTAGAGTTTGTATTGCATGAAATTACCATTATGAACAAATCCATATGCTGTATATAATTTCACGCCAATATCTGAAGCTGTAATCTGAATCGTACCACACCCATAATCCCTGGCTTCGTCGACAACTCTATTTAAAAGTTCTTTTGCAATTCCTCTCCGTCTGTAATTTGGATTTGTAAACATACTGGATAAAAGCCCAATCCTTCCGCTGGGGCATCCGAAATATGGCGGTTTTTCTACAAAAGACATCCCGCTTGTTCCTATAATTTTCCCATTATCTACAGCAATCCATGAAACAAATGTACCATCCTTCATATGACGTGTATAATAATCCAGTAAAGCCGGCTTTAAATCAATATCTTCTTTTGCACCTTCTTCTCTCAGCTGATTTATTCTCATTTCAATGAATGTGTTCAAATCCTTTTCACTTAGCTTTCTATACTCGATTTGCATTTCTTTTGTCTCCAATTTCTTAAAATCA
>NZ_DBLXSO010000075.1:0-4826 GCF_057878315.1 Jutongia sp.
GCGGCATGGTATGAACAGAAGAAGTGTGAAACATACGTTAACGATGACCTGTCTGATGCTGGTATTACTGGCATCCCTGTTGCTTGGGGCAACTTCCATTTTCAGTATCCGGAATACGACCAATATGGCGCTGACGGAATATGAAAGTGCGATGGATTCCGGTTACAACACAGAGATCAAGTCTGAGGTCCAGACGGTGATTGCTGTGCTGCAGGCAGAATATGATAAGAGCCAGGCAGGGGAACTGACAGAGGAAGAAGCGAAAGCAGAAGCGAAGGAGATCGTCCGCGCCATGCGTTACCGCGATGACGGAAGCGGATATTTCTGGATTGATGATACGGATTACAATCTGGTAATGCATCCGATTCTGGCGGAGCAGGAAGGAAATAACCGCTACGATCTGGAGGATCAGAATGGTGTCATGATCATCCAGGAGATTATGAAGGTCTGTAACAGTGCCGACGGAGGCGGATTCAATGAATTTTACTTTACGAAGGCGGACGGTGTGACGGTTGCGCCGAAGGTAGCATATTCCGAGTTGTTTGCACCGTGGGGATGGGCAGTCTCCACCGGTAACTACGTCGATGACATGCAGGCAGAGATGACGGGTGTGGAAGGACGCATCAACCAGAAGTTCGAGGTTCTCTGCATTGTGATAGTGATAATGATGGCTGTTATGCTTGTGATGGCGTTCGTGTGGGCGAGAATCTATGCGGCGAAGCTCTGCAAGCCGCTGGTGGAGATCCAGGGGCTGGCATCCAGACTTTCCGACGGAGATCTGACAACGACCGTGAACGTAAGGGAGAAGAACGAGCTGGGAGACACGGCAGAGGCACTCAATGCCGCGCAGAAGCAGATTGTTTCCCTGATAGGAAGCATCAGCACGGCATCAACAGATCTGCGGAATGCACTGCAGTCGTTTACTGGTAATTTCTCCTCGATGCAGGAGTCCATCGGAAACGTTGCGGTTGCCGTCAATGAGATTGCGGAAAACAGCACGACGCAGGCAGGATCCACGACGGAAGCGTCCAACGGTATCATGACGATCGCGGAAGGCATCGAGAAGATCTCCAGCGAGATGGAAGAACTGGTCGGCAATGCCAATCAGATGCAGGAGTATTCCAATAAGTCGCTCGCTAAGCTTCGTGAACTGATCGATACGAACAATAAGACAGAAGCGGATATCGAGTCGATGTATACACAGACGGAGAGTACCAATGCATCCGTCAATAAGATCAGCAAGGCGGCGACGCTGATCAGTGAGATCGCGGATCAGACGAATCTGCTTTCACTGAATGCCTCGATTGAGGCGGCGCGCGCAGGAGAAGCCGGACGCGGATTTGCGGTAGTTGCGGAAGAGATCGGAAGTCTTGCGACACAGTCGGCAGATACAGCGCATGAGATTAACGACATTATCGGAGAGCTGACAGAGAATTCCGAGAAGTCGATGGGCATTATGGTACAGATGAATGATGCGTCGAAGCAGCAGGTAGAGGCGCTGAATCATACCAGCGAGATGTTTCTGGATATGCAGAAGGCACTGGAGGCGTGCACGAATTCCATCCGCGTGGTGACGGATATGATCCGCACTGCGAATGAGGAGCGTGAGAAAGTTACCCAGAGCATCGAGGTGCTGACGCATCTTGCGACAGATAATGCGGCATCCACGGAGGAGACTTCCAGTATGACAACTGAGCTGGAGGGAACGGTGGAGCGTTCCAGCGGAATGATCGAGAAGCTGGAGGGCGATATGAAAGTGCTCGCAGACAGCATGGAGCATTTCCGGTTGTAGGAAGATCGCTGCAAGAGTACAAATGATAAGGTGAGAATGAAAGCGGGCGTGTCAGAAACTGACACGCCCGTAATTTCATGTCTGCAGATATTCTGCAAATGTGAATATATAGCTGGGTACGAATAGGGAAAAAACCTTTTATATTTCACATGCGGCATCATATGCTGATTTAATGGCATGATCGATATTGCTTGGACGATCTCCGGCACAATCGCCAATATAATGAAGTGGGAGCGGACAAGCCGAAAGATCCGGAAGATTCTTTCTTGCGCCAACAGCCATTACAACGAAATCCGATCTGATCTCTAAGACCGAGGTTTTTTCATTTTCTGTTTTCTCAACAATAACTGCATGGTCATTGATCTCTGATAGTTTTGCAGAGGTAAGAATCTGGACATTGGAATGCTCTAATTCACTCATCAAAGTTGGGAGAATCGTGCTGCTTTCTTCCTTTGCAATCTGATCCATCATTTCAATAATTGTAACGTTACATCCGCGGGCAGCAAGGTATTCCGCAGTTTCAACACCTACAAGACCACCGCCGATGACAGAGACGTTGCCGAATACAATTTCTTTTTTAGCAAGAATATCCCATGCACTTGTAACGATTGGAAGATCTTTGCCCGGAACGGGAATGATTGCATTCGTTGCACCTGTTGCAACAATTACTTCATCAAACGAATCATAGTCTTTTCCGGTAAATTCCTGACCCAGACGGAATGTCACTGATAACTTGGGAAGCACGTTAAGATAGTAGTTAATGCTTCTCATCATCTCTTCTTTTCGGGGTGGAACGCTGGCAATAAGAAGCTGACCACCGATCTGGAGTGACTTTTCAAATATAGTTACCTGATGGCCTCTCAGAGCGGCAACACGTGCTGCTTCAAGTCCTGCAATTCCTGCACCGATAATTGCAATTCGCTTTGCTGTGACTGCAGGAGTAATCTGACGGCTTGTCTCATAACCATTCTCGGCATTTAATACACAGCTTAGGAATGCACGGTTTTGGATATTGTCTGTACATCCTTTATTACACATCATACATGTTCTGACATCGCAGCAGTGTCCATCGGCACACTTGTTTGCAAAATCAGGATCGGTAAGCAGTGAACGCCCGAGTGCAACGATGTCAGCAGAGCCATTTGTAATAACGGCTTCAGCAGCTTCCGGTGTTACAATACGACCAACCACGGATACGGGAATGGAAACGAGTTCCTTGATTTTTTTAGAGTATGAAACCATAAAACCGTATGGCTGTGTTCCCATGGCAGGGATGGTATCTCCCATATTTCCGGTATGGTTAGCCTGCGCGACATGCAATGTGTCAACACCGGCAGCTTCTAATTCTTTTGCAAAAATGCAGGCCTCATCAAGTGGAAGACCACCTTTTCCCCGAAAGCCGTTATCTCCAAGAGGAGTTACGATTGGAAGCTTGTAGTCGATAACCATATCTGGGACAATTGCTTTTAAACGCCGTACAAGAGTTAAGGCGAAACGTGTACGGTTTGCAAGGTCTCCGCCATATTCATCTGTTCTGTGATTTAAAATAGGAGAGCAGAGCGATCCGACAAGGCGGTCTCCATGTACTTCGATACAGTCAACGCCTGCTTTGTGGGCTAAAACAGCACAATTTTCCATGTGCTTAATAATTTCATCCAGTTCTTCCGCAGTTACTTCATTTACAAAGTGCTGCATATCATGGTGAAGTTTGGCTCTTGCCTCCTGCATTTTTCCCTGGTGAAACATTTCGTTTAAAGCTGCGACGTTATAGTCTGGATGGAACAGCTGGATTCCAAGCTTTGCACCGTATTTATGACATGCATCGGCAAGCCGCTGGAAGCCTTCTGCCTGTTGAGGAGAGTAAAGTTTTGGTGTAGGAGAGAATGTTGAAAGAGGAGCAACGTCTCCAATGACAATGTATCCAACACCACCTTTTGCAAGGCGCTCATAGAAACGAAAACTCTGTTCGCCGATAGATCCATCTTTTTCTTCGTATCCTGTTGTAAGTGGGGGAAACATAATACGGTTTTTAAATTCAATGTTTCCAACTTTAATGGGCTCTAATAATTTCATTGTGCACACATCCTTTCAAAGTGATTATCTTATTTCAATGGTGTTAAAAACTCTAATATGAGCCTGTCTAATTCAGCTCTTGCAGAACCGCTTGCAAAGTTGTGATTTGCGCCTTCAATTGTTTTGTAACTGCATTTGCCATTATAGAGTGCTTCATATCGATGACAGGTAGCATCATCTACCAGATCGTCTGCCGTTCCTCTGATAAGAAGAACAGCACCTGTATATCCCGCTGCGGATGAAAACGGTTCATACTGATATAAATCATGGTTAAAAGAAGTAGGGAAGCAAAGCCCTTCTATATCTGCTTTTGTGATTCCCTGTGCTTCCATTGCCTCGGCGCGGTCTTTACATCCAAACCACATGCCGGCTCCCGGGCACATGAGTATGAGAGCATGTGGATTAACGATAGGCGCAGCAGTGGCAGCTGCATAGCCGCCCATGCTCTGGCCTGATAAAATAATTTTATCAGGATTGGCAAAATCCTGCTGTTTTGTCCAGTTTATAATATCTTCGATATCATGTAAGATACCGGTGAATGTCATGTCCTCGAACTCACCGTCGCTTTCGCCATTTCCGTATAAATCAAAGCGGACGCTGGCAAATCCGTTTTCAGCCAGAAATCTGGCTGTGTGGGTATAGATATTTTTGTATCCGCTTTTATTTCCGGTAAATCCGTGTACGTTAATGATGGCGGGGAAGCGCGAGCCTTCATCCGGAATATTTACAATTCCGCGTAAGACATGACCTGAGCGGTTTGTTATTTCAACTTGTTTTGTCAATGCAAGATACCTCGGTTTCTGAAGTTATTCTGCGTTTGCAGCATTTCGTTTGTCTGATAAATTCTGTAACATTTCAGCTGTTTTCTCTTTTGTAAGAGGGTATACAAACTTTAATACAAGTACAGCTAATAAGTACCCGGCTACATATAATCCGGTATATGTTTTCCAGAGACGTCCGG
>NZ_DBLXSO010000076.1:0-2948 GCF_057878315.1 Jutongia sp.
CATCACCCCCGCTTTCACTCATATTTGTTAATCGCCCTGCATTATCCTTTCTTTTATCCCATACTGCATCTTATGAACGACATTTTACCAAACTGATGTCCATACTTGTCTTAATTATTTTCACAAGAAAAAAAAACAGCAGATCAGATCTCACGATCCTTGCTGCTGTGTGATGATTTTGTCTTATAGCTCTCGTTTCTCTTGACGCAATTCCAATAACAAAAAAAGACACCTGTCAAATGACAGATGCCTTTCGGGCAAAAAAATAATAGCGAGAGGGAGATTCGAACTCCCGACACCACGGGTATGAACCGTGTGCTCTAGCCAACTGAGCTATCTCGCCATAAATATGATCGATGAAAGACTCATCGAATGGGACCTACAGGGCTCGAACCTGTGACCCTCTGCTTGTAAGGCAGATGCTCTCCCAGCTGAGCTAAGATCCCATTTGTCTGCGTTGTTCGTTTCACGCGACTTGTATAATATACCAAAATATTTTCTATATGTCAATACCTAATTTTTATTTTTTTCCGGTAATTTTTTCGTCTACTTTACTATAGAACATTCCGGGTAAATCTGCTATGATATTGGAAAAGGTCAGACGACCGCGCAACGAAAGAACGAAGCTGCCCTTCCAGGCAGTATTTTTTCGAATATACATGTTATTGGGGGATATTGTTATGAACAACCGTGCAGTGAATATCAGCAGTCTTGTTATTCTTCTGAGCCTCGTAAGCTTCATCGCCGAGGCATGCCTTTATTATCTGGTCAATTATCATTGGATCAGTATTGTTTTTGCTGTGATCTTTTCAGTTGGATTGTCGCATTTTTGTCTGGAGTCCTCACTCAATTATGGTTACAGCTTTCTTCATGCGGCTTTTATGGTGACGATCACCTTTATCTTTTCCACAGTGATCTATCTGATCCAGCCGAATCAGTGGATCCATTATGACTTTTCCATGGTGGTGCTTGTTCTGGTAAACTGGCTGGTACCGTTTCTTTATTCGAATATCCGCGATATGCTCGACCGCGGACCACGATTTGACGGATTTCATCTGTTCTTCCGTAGAATGAGCATTTTGTTTATTGTGTTTTTCCTGTTTGTGCTGATCAAGCAGTATTTCCTGACTCCGATCACACCACCATATCAGGAGCTGCCGTTTGGCGCACACAATTTTATCCCGATGATGACAACCGCATCCTATATTGAGTTTGCACTGAAGAGCCATGTTTCACTTGCTCCGCTTTTCTGCTATATCGGTGAGATGGTTGCCATCGGCATTCCGATCGGCTTTTTTGTACGCATTTACGGTGCACGCCTTCCATTTGTCCTGCGTCTGCTTATATATGTAGGAATTCCTGTGATCCTGGAGCTTTTACAAGATCTTGCCGGCAGGGGCTGGGGTGACATTGACGATGTTACGATGAGCCTTTTCGGTATTCTGATCGGTGTGATCCTGTTTTATCTGTTGAATGGACTTTCTCAGTCTGTCTCCAACCGTGAGTACATGATGAGCCGCAGCCAGACATCGAATTATTTTTCATAAGCCGTGAAGCATTACAAATGATTTTACAATAATTTATCGGCGTTACGAACAGCCTCCGCGAAAGCTTTGATCTTTTCGGGGGCTTTTCCTTTGCCCTGATCACTCTCCACGCCGGAGCTTACATCTACGCCATAAGGCTGCAGGGAGCGAATGGCATCTCCAACATTTTCCGGATTCAGACCTCCTGCCAGCAGATATGGTTTTCCATCCTCCGAAAGGCTTGGGAGGCTGCTCCAGTCAAAGGTTTCTCCGCTGCCCGGCTTTACCGCATCAAAAACATATCCGGCACATTTTTCTTCCTGTTCAAAGATCTCCCACTCCTGCATATTGTCCACATTAAATGCACGCAGAAACGGAACGTGCAGCGCCTCCACTACCTCTGACAGCACTGTCCCATGTATCTGGATCAGGTCAAATCCGGCTTTCTCAAGCTGTCGGATCTGATCTGTGTCCGGCGACACGACAACCGCCACCGACTTTATCTCATCCGGCAATGCCTGTATGATCTTCTCTGCCTGCGTAACACTGATATTTCGTTTGCTTTTCGGAAAGAAAAGCACCATCCCCGCATAATCCGCCTGCACCTCAGAAACCCATTCCGCCTCCTGACATGTCGTCAGTCCACATATCTTAAACTTTGTCATCGATTTTCTCCTTATATCCTTCCAAATAGCGATCCGCTGCATCAATCAGAATCAAAATCCCCTTTACCCCAACATCAACCATAAATTACTATCTTCTTTTAAAATTACATCAATTAAATAAAGTTTACTGCTATCCGGCACAAAAAGCAAACCGGAATCTCCTCCAACGGCTACTCACGATTCTTAAGCACCTCCGCCGGTGTGATCTTATTCAGCCTGCGCACCAAAAAGAAGTTGATCACCGCATACAGCAGAAGAATGCTCACATACAGACCGATATACAATACCGGTGGAAAATAAAGATTCATTCCGCTGGCAATATTGCTGACCATCAACGGGTAAAGACTGTCCATCACAATCTTTGACAGAGGAATGCAGATCAGCGCACCTACTGCCACAATGCCGAAATTGCTGTTAAGATACAGCTTGCGGATCTCTCCGGTACGATAACCAAATATCTTGATCAGAGAAATGCCAAAGCCGGAGCGGTCGATCATCACCTTCATCATCAAATACATAACCACACAAAAGATCAACGCTGACATGGTTGTAAGCATATATACCATCGACATCATCATATCGACAAAGATACCTGCGGTTTCCTCCACCTCTTTCTTACTCAGTGTGCCGTAAAGTCTTCCTGCCGGTATATTTAACTTATGATCGGCAAATACAACGTTATAATAATCGTCATCCTCTCCAAACAGATCTCGCATACTGTCAATGTCCATAAAAACGTACAGTCCCGGCGAATACT